>CAZTAL010000089.1:0-45843 GCA_964611525.1 uncultured Prolixibacteraceae bacterium | reverse complement strand
ATTAGGACAGGTTTCACCATCAAAATCAGCTATCATTGCAGAATTAATCCACACGGTAATTCGCGGATATTTACCAACACAACGTACACGCATAGTATTCCATTCACCTATCTTCCACGCATCTACGCATTGCTCAGGCGAAGCGTTATATTTTAAATAGAAAGGATCCCATACATTATCTCTCTCATCAGGTTTTGAATAAAATCCAAGTAATTTACCATCTGCATCGTATTTGCCAAAAATATTATAAGGACGGATGATAAATGTCTGAACTCCATTCTCAGTCGGGTACATTCCCCTGATACGTCCCACATCCCCATGCTCGTGATAATCCACATATATCTGAATACCCTGTCCCTTTTCATTAGCACGGAGAAAAACTCCTGTGTCAATACCCCAGTCCGGTTTCATATCAATGATCAGTTCAAAATTCCCATATTTCCGATCGGTAAACAGGAATCCACCATTCCCCGAACCGGGAGGATCCTGTTCCCCGAGCAATACTCCATCGTCCACTGTCCACCTTCCACTCTTGGGTGATTGTTTATGCCATCCGGTCAGATCATAGCCATTAAAAAGAGAAATATACCCATTATTCTGCCCTGCCATAGCAAATTGATTCATGATAAGGTTCCCTGTTCCCAATAAACCAAAACCGCTCAGGGTTATAAATTTACCCCGACTGATATTTTTTGTTTTCATATTTCTATAATTATTTTATGGTAAATATGAATTATCAAATTACAACCGGCGGCTTAAAATGATCCTTAATAAACTCAATATTAGCCTCAGTCGTTTTTATGCATTCGGCATGACTCTCATGGGAAGATTCAAAAATCAGCCATCCCTCAAATTGCAAATCGGTAAGCTCCTTAAGGGCTTTTGACCAGTCAACCCGCCAGTTATAAGATATCGGCCGTCCGTGATTTTTGACATGGACTGCTGTTATCCGCTCCTTGCCCAAGAGTTTGATACCCAGTACCGCCTCTTCTTCATGACCATAATGATACATGTTCTCGGGATCATAATAAACCTATACTGTACGATCACCTATCAGGTCGACCATTTTTTTATTATCTGCCGGGCTCAACGAATTTTCCAGTCCAAGGATAATACCTGCTTCTCTTGCACGCGGGGCAACTGCTTTTAATATATCAACCACAGGACCATAGGAATTTTTGTCAGACATATCCGGTGCATTGTCGTGAAAAAAGGCTATAAGCATTATCCTCGCCCCAACCAGCTCCGTAGCCTGAATTGAAAGGATAAGATCCAGTATGGCATTGGGCCCCCATGCACCACCAGCCCATACACCCGCAGTGGTTGGAATATCCAGTCCCCACTTATGCGATTCAGCTTTGTATCTCCTGGCTACCTCCAAATCCCTCATATTAGGATTTCCGCTGGCAACCTGCAGTTCAACTCCCATTATCCCGTTAATGTCCCGCGCTACCCTGAACGTATCGAAATTTGCAACCATATTTTTTTCAGGATTAGCAGGATTGCGAAGACTTGCCTGGCGAATACCTATTTTATATGGCAGCCGTTTTTCCGGATCCGTTCCAGAAAATCTTCCATTTGACATCCCTGTTAATCCAAGACTTGCTGTTCCTAAAATACCCGCCTCTATAAATCCACGGCGAGAATAGTTTTTATATGAACTCATAATAAATAACTTTTAATTAACTAAAAAAACAATTTATCTTATTTCTTTACTTTTCATACTGAACTCTTATATTATTCAGAACAATAATTTTTCTGCAATTTGATAAAGATCCGCTGTGAGTGCCTCTCCATATCCATTAATTTATAACCATTTCACGACATTAATTTAATTTTTTATTTTCAGACCATTAGCTATCCTCAAAAATTTCTGCCGCTATTATTTATCCAAGCTCCCGTATATCTATTTCCCTTCTTTCTTTTGCAGATCTCATAGCAGCTTCACATATCTGAACAGTTTGCCTTCCGATATATCCGTCAGGATATGGTTTCTTCTCTCCCGCAAGCACTCGGGCAAAGTATTTCATTTCCATAACCACTCCGTCTTCCTTTGGTACTTCTTTTTTCACGGGCTTGGGTAGCTCTTCCTGTATCGGGAAACCTCTTGGATGCCCATAACGGATTGAAATTTCTTTTCCGTCAAACATAACAGAACCATTTACCCCATAAAAGGTATTTGCAGCGGATTGCCCGTAATTATAAAGATTGCCACCATAGTTCATAAGAGCATTATTAGCGTATCGCACCAGTACACCTGCATGATCCATCGAATCCCTCCTGCGAAGCGATAGATTATTCACGCCCTGTATGCTGGAAACCGATAACGGCTCGCTGTCAAATATCCAGTTATTGGCATCAATAATGTGAGCACCCATTTCATAGATCACTCCACCGCATTTACTCTGGTCCAGCCTCCAGTATTCAACCCCCGGAGAATATTCATCATCGCCCGGAACACGCCAGTCGCCCCGGTAATCGTTAAGATCGGACTGCAATATCTTACCTACAGACGAATTCCTTATAGTTTCCACTAACATCTTAAAAGCACTGCTGTGCCGTCGCTGTGTACCGATCTGCAAAGCTTTCCTTGTTCTCTGCACAGTAGCTATCATCTCATTGCAATCAGCTACCGTCAAGGCCATAGGTTTCTCACAAAAAACATCTTTTCCCGACTCAAGAGCTGCTACAGTATGGTCTTTATGCATGTAATTAGGAGTTAATACCGCCACCGCATCTAAATCATCCTGATTTAACATCTCCCGCATATCAGTAAAAAATACCGGCTTCGGCCCTTTTTTTATCAATTCGGAACGACGTGTCATTTTATGAGGAACAAGGTCACATAAAGCTCCTATCGCAATTTCAGGAACTTCATTCAATGCACTGATAATAGTCTTGCTTCGGTTTCCGCATCCGAGTATCCCTATTTTGAACTGTCCGGCAGCTATAGTTTTCCGGCTGATCATATCAGAGGATTTTGCCATGAGCGGATTTGAAAAAGCTAGACTGGTTCCTGCAGCGCCAATTAAAGTACGTTCAATAAAGCTGCGCCTGGAAAAATTCTTCTTTTCATTCATAATATTGCCTCCTTTTCTTTCGTATATATTTTAATTAAACATTAGCATGGTCTAAAAAAGAACTTTGCACTCCTTTTTAAAAAAATTACTTAAAATCATTCCAATTTTATCATAAAAACTCAATATTAACTAAACCGGTTTAGAAAAATAATAAATTTTTTTAACTTTTAAGAGAACCGGATAAACAAATTTCATAATCAATCTTCTCTCCTGATCCTGATTTTTTATTCATATCGTTTAATAAAATATTCACTGCCTTATGCCCCATTTCATCAAGAGGTATAGCAGCAACATCCATATTCGGAGCTAGTGTCGAAAACAAAGGATTCCCATGAATACAGGCAAGTCCGTATTTATTTACATCTATATTTTTTCTGAAAAAATACATTATTGTTTCCAGAGCAAGATAGTGGGTTGTGAAAAAAAATCCATCAACTTCGGGAACTTTCTCAAACAAAGTATCCAACACTTTTATAACATCTTCCTCATAAGTATTTCTTTTAACTTTACAATATAAATTTTCATCAAATGATATATTTGCTTCTCTTAATGCTTTTCTGTATCCTTCTTTTCTATAGGTAATTGCAGTAATGTGGGTATTAGGAGTAAATAACGCTATTTTTTTATTCCCCTTTGCCAGTAATTTACTAACTAAAACAAAACTTGTTTTCAGATCATCGATCACCACATAATTAGTTTTTAAATTGGGATAATAGCGGTCAACCAACACAAAAGGAAAATTCTCCTGCAAAAGAAGTTTTAACTCCTTCTCACAATATTCAGTAGGTGCAATTATCAGTCCGTCGACCTGTTTTGTCCTTAACATACGTATCATTTTAGCTTCCTGCACAACATCTCTTTCCGAGCTGCATATTATTAATATATAGCCGTTTTTTTTGGCTTCAATCTCAAATTCCCTCACAAGTTCCGCATAAAACATATCAGCAATAGAAGGAACGATCACGCCGAGTGTATAACTTTTACCGCTATATAGACTTTTTGCTAACAGATTAGGCTGATATCCTTTTTCTTTGGAATACTTTAAAATTTTTTCCTCCGTTTTGGAGCTTATTCCCATTGAAGAACCAATACCGGACAATACAAATGAAACGGTAGTCTTTGATACATTCAAATCTTTTGCAATATCCTTAATTGTAATCTTCATTATTATTTTATACTTTAAAGATGTATTCACAACAAACAGAGGGAGAGACTTTATCGTAATTTCTTTTACAAATAAAGGTAATTATTTTCAAATTTCCAAAATCTAAACCGGTTTAAATTTGATAATTTTATCATGACCTCTATATTGATCTTCTCTCATAAAACCTAATTTGAACAGATGCCATTTATGCATGATAATGATTACTAATCATTATCTCAATGCTTGAAACCTATACCTGTTTTTTTATAACCTATTCAAGCTAATAAAATATCTGCTGATATTTTTAATTCTTTATATAATGATTGATGGACTCTAATTTCCTTCCACACTCTTTAAATCATCTGACAAATCTTTTGACAGGTCGGCATCCATAAATTCCTTGTCATGTGGAAGAATTAATTTAAACTGACTGATAGGGTCTATTTCAACAGTGGCATGCTCTAATTCTAATTCGAGTAAATGACCTCCGAATGTTTCGTCGTCAGAAAGAAAATGAAGATGGTACCCCGGCACATTGATACCGGTTACGAACGGGGGACAATAGAAACCAACAAGAATGCCGGATACTTCCTCTGCCTGAAATTCCGGCTGGTGTGCCGTGATTTCTATCAGAGGAGGATAAGGTTTTTCCTGCTCCGGCACACTACGGGTTTTTACAGTTCTGAAAGTTCCGCTTACACGGATGGCATAAAACAGGTTGGGACTGGCAATCATGCTGTCAAGCGTTGATTTTAGCCCCGAATAATCTATCCCTGTAACCTGATAGCTGCTTTCAGCCTGAAAGAAGGTGACAGTAGCAAAAGGGGTCTGAACGGTTCCTTCGTACCGGTATATATTTCCATCAGACTTCACCTTGTAAAAGGTTCCATTATATAAAATCATCTCTCCATCCAGTGCATTGAATGTTCCAATGCCAAAATTACCCCATCTGGCCAACTCACTTAACGTGGTTTCGCCATCATAAACTCCGGTCATCAGAGCATCAATTGTAGAAAACTGTACGATGGTTTGTTTCTGATGGGAAGTGAGACTTTCCTTGCATCCTGCTATGAACAGAACCGGACAAAGCAAAATGAATATAGTTAAAAGACAATTATTTCGTTTCATAATATTCTAATTTTAAAAATGAGAAAAAACATTACTATATTTTTTCTTATTCATTTAAGTTCATGCTCCAAAATCTTTTTTATCTGTTCCACGCTCATCTTCTTTGCTACGATCTTTTTATTTTCATCTAACAGGTATACTCCGGGAGTGGTGCGGGCATCATAAAGTATTCTTAATCCCGAAACATGGTGCGAATCCCATACATTTATCCAGTCTTTCAGTCCATATTCCCCAATAAATTCTTTCCATTTTTCTTTATTATCCATGGTATATATGGCATATACTTCCAGTCCTTTATTCCTGTATTGTTGATACACGTCAGTATATAGTCCCGGAACAAAAACATTGCAGTGTGAACAGTCAGGTTCATATAAAACAACTAATGTGAATGAAGCATTTATCCGGTGAAGATTGCAAAGCTGACCGTCCACACTTTCAAGTGTAAGATCAGGGGCAGTCATGCTAATAAGATTATTCTCAGTAAAAAGCACATTTTCCTTTATTTTTTCCAATGACTCTCCGGAAGCCCAGAAAGCCTCGCCCGACAAATAATATTTCTTTGCAATATCAACAAACAAAGCATCCATTCCCATTATCTTGCTATTGATACTGCTGTTGAGAAAAAATGAGGTGACAAACTGAAATATCCTTTTATCAGGCTTTACTTCTTCAATGAAATCAAGCACATAAATTTTTACCGAGTCATAGCTTTGATAAAGTACCTTTGTAAACCACCTTTCGAGTTTTTGCTTGTAAAAGGGAGTGTACAAAAAACGTTCGTCCGTATAATCAAAATAATCCCAGTAATGAGACCTCTGATAATAATAGCGGGCACGCAAAAGTAATGAATCATTATTCTTTACTTCAGGAGTCAGGCTTGAGACATCAAGAGAGGGTAGATAGTTCGCCTTTACAAATTTTGAAAGAAAAGAATTTGGTAATTCTTCATCTATTTTATCCCAGTAATTATGTAATTCGGAGTCAAGAGAGTAAAGTTCCTTTATAAGTTTTCCCTTTTCTTCGCGTTTAGCTGTGGCAATTGTCTTTTGTAAAACCGATTTCCTTTCCCTGAGATTCTTAACAAAAAGAGTATAATCCACGAATCCCTCTGTTTCTGCTGATCCTTTTATTTGCATTGTATGAGTATTGAAACTATCATTTTTCAGCAAAAAGCCCTGGTCACTTCCCAGCAAAAAATCAAAATGATGATCCTGATCCATATAAATTTTATACAATCCCTGAGGTAAAAGGGAATCGCGCTCGAACACTCCCCTGCCCTTACTATCAAGCTTAATTGTATCATTTGCATAAATATTTTCCAGATAATGGTTTGCCAATATTATCTCCTTCTCCGCCGCTGGTTGTAGTTCAATTTTTATCTGAATATTTTGACCTGATGCAGATAACGAGATCAATAAAACTAAATATAAAATATATTTTAACTTCATTGGCACAGAATTTTATAACTTACAGTGATGAAACGAGCATGACAATATTTTTGATACACATGTGTGCTGTAGCACTTCGGTGAGCAGACACATACGACAAATATTAAATTTATGCGAGTTTCATCTCATAACCTTAAAATAAACAATTATAAACCCATAAACGCAATAAAAATTCATAAAACCCATTAATAAACGTACCTGTTTTATAAATCCCCATATTAATATAATGCAAAATAATATAAAATATATCTGACAAGGGTAAGAAATTTACTACATACAATTAATTATTTATTACAGAAGTTTATTATTAAATTGCAAAGGTGAGTTTGATATAAAAAGTGACCTGCATATTTATCAGACAAATTAATAAAATTTTAAATTAGCTTATGCAATACGCATTTAAAACAATTAGTTTTGAGGGTAAATAACCTAAGTTAATACTATAGTTATAGTACAATGTTATCAATAAATATCCCCGTATATAATTATAAGGTCAAAGATCTGGTCGATCAGCTTACCAAACAGGCCATTTCACTGTCAATTGATTATGAAATAAGGATCTACGATGACAACTCTGTTGAGTCGGTAAAACAAAATAACCGAGAACTGATATACCTTAACAATGTTATTTACAGGGAGATGGAGAAAAATTTGGGAAGGTCTGCTATCCGCAATAAAATGGGGCTCGAATCAAAATACCGCTGGCTCTTATTTATTGATGCTGATTCAGAACTTATATATGAGGATTATCTTAAAACTTATATTAATAAAGCTGAGCAAGGGTATGTTTTGTGCGGAGGAACTGCTTATAATCACCCAAAGCCCGAAAATCCGAAAAAATTACTAAGATGGGTATATGGAAAAAAAAGGGAGGTTATTCCTGCAGCGGAACGGAATCGTAAAAAAAATTTTATAATTACATCCAATAACTTTCTGATTGATAAGGAAGTCTTTGAAATAATCCACTTCAGCGAAAATATCGGTCCCTATGGACATGAAGACACACTTTTAGGTTATGAACTGTATTCATCGGGCATTAAAATTGTTCATATTGATAATCCCGTTGAGCATGCCGGACTGGAAGATTCTGAAGCTTTTTTATCCAAAAGCAGAGAAGCATTAAAAAACCTGAAATTTATTTCAGAGGAAATTGTAGACAATAAAACTGAATTTAGTCAACAAATAACTTTTTTAAACCATTATAAAAAAATCACTTTATTGATACCTCACTTTCTGCTCCGGTGTCTTTTTTATCTTTTTAAAAAATGTATTGAAAGAAATCTCACCGGGAAAAATCCTTCGATAAAATTATTTGATGTTTACAAGCTTTGCTATTTTTCTACCTTGAAAATATCTGTTTAATACAACTTAATCTGTCCGTAGCGACTTTTCACAACAACGTTACCTCCCTCACCGGCACCTACTTTTCCTTCAATTTGATGATTTTGATTTTCAATCATACTGTCACCGGTGAAATCATCTTCAGGATAAGATATTCCGCAATGATCGCAACTTGCATCAACTGTATAGCTTCTACCGGCGAGTTCTAATGCAACCCTGCCGTAGCTATTGGATATGGAAATAAGATTAAAACCGGTATCCACCTCTCCAACACTTATCCCACCATATTCTGCATCAATTTCAAGACTAACGGAAAGTTCATCAATTTTTATGCTGGTGTATTTTGTATCGGCGGAAACTGAACCTGCTTCCTCAAAATTATAGGTATCGTATTTTGATTCAGCTGTAATTGACCGGGCTCGTCCCAAATTAATTACCGTATATTTGGAATTAAGCACAAGGTCACCTGTTTCTCCAAAATTAATTGTCGAATATTTAGCCTCCATGTTTAAATCATTTGACATACTGATATCAGCCTTGCCATAAGCAATATGTACCTCCATAAAACCACTGGAAGGGGTATTTAATTCATTTGCCGTAAAATTACCATACTGTAAATTAAATTTACCGTTTGCATTAAGCACATTGACAATAATATTACCATATTTGTTGAAAATATCAAGATCCTTATCAGACGGTATATTTACATTGTAATCAATACTAAAATCATTTCGGCTTTTAAAATCATTGCCGATAATTGTTTCCGCACTAACCGTACGGCCAATTTTATTAAACCTGACACTTATTTGTCCTAATAACTCATTGGCTTTAGATTTATTCAGCGCTTCAACGGTTATTACAACATCAATGGTAAGATTACCACCACCATTGTTCATTACTTTGACTTCACCAAATTTATTGTTAATTTCCAGCAATTGAACACCAGCAGCTGCCCATGATTCATGATATTCTTTAATGGCTTCCTCTGCTGATGATTGCATAATCCCTGTTAAGGCAACCACCAATATTAATATTACTAATCTAAATTTCCTTTTCATGATCTATATTATTTTTTTGTTTTACTTCTTTTAATTTATTAACAATCATATTAATTAAACTAAGCTTAGTTTGATAATATTCAAGCATTGCATTGATAACACGGTCGTCATTGAGGCTTATCCGGAGATCTTTCTGAAGTTTGTTATAAACAGTTTCAAATTCGGCTAATTCTGTTTTCATCATCATCTGTTCTTCTTCGG
This sequence comes from uncultured Prolixibacteraceae bacterium, assembly GCA_964611525.1. Taxonomy (GTDB): domain Bacteria; phylum Bacteroidota; class Bacteroidia; order Bacteroidales; family Prolixibacteraceae; genus JAAYJR01. The sequence continues at coordinate 36,443 of CAZTAL010000089.1, read as the reverse complement.
AGACAAACCCCTCGCTGACTAGTTTATTCCACTGTTCCAATCCGTTATCTATAGAGTTTATATAATGAAATTCTACCTCTTTGTATTCATCAGATACCGATGCCAGCGTTATTTTTTCCGTTCCAGATGATATATTCATGTTCTTATCACTAGATGAAAACCATATTATAGCCTGATTAACCAAAAGGAAAGCGAATACAGCCGCAGCAGCCAATCTCCAAATAATCCTAAAAGTCCGCCTCTCCTTCCCTGCATTACTTTTTTGTAATTTAGCTTCAAACCTCTTAAAGTGACCGGGTAAGGGTTCATCATCGTTTAACCTTTCAAGGTTGTTATTAATAATATCCTCTATGTAATCTCTTTCCTTCATCTGCTTCGCATTTTATCATTACTTGTATGATTAACATCTGAAAATTTAAAGGGGATATGTCTTAGACACCCACTTCCATCTTTACTATAGCTGAAAAAATATCTGCTTTCATATGTTTAAAATTTTATAATTATAAAAAAAATAGTTACAAATTTAATAACCTATGGAACCACTTTATTCTCCTCATATTCAGTTATATAAAAATTTTTCTTTTCCCTTTAATATCTCCCGTAATTTATTTTTTGCTCTCGAATACTGCGTGCGTGATGCTGAATTACTTATGCTTAAAATAGTGCTTATTTCATCATGATCGTATCCTTCAATAAGGTAAAGACTCAAAATTGTCCTGTAACCATCCGGCAGGTCACGTATAGCTTTTTTTATAAGACTTACATCCACCTCTTGTATTTCCATAGTATCATCCGGCTTTTCCAGTGTTTGTTCATTTATCTGATCAAATTGCACCTTTCTTTTTTTTAAATAATCTAATGAACTATTAACCACAATCTTTTTAAGCCACGCACCAAAACTCACTTCCCCCCTATAAGTATTGATCTTTTTAAAAGCTTTCAGAAAGGACTCCTGCATAATGTCTTCAGCTTCCGTTTCGTTATTAACTATCCGCAGGCTTACGTTATACATTGCTTTATAATATAGTTCATATAGCCGAAACTGAGCTTTCCTGTCACCATTTCTGCACTGATCAATAATTTCCTGGTGAATGTTTTTAAAAAGTGTTTCCAAATCTCTTTAATTTCTGATTCAATGACGAAAACAATTTTCTAATGTTACATTTACTGGAAAATTAATAAAAAAATCACTACTAACTTGGTGAAAAAAGGTATCGGTCTTAAATCTTTATAGAATGCAGAATTTTAATCCTGATCTTAATGCCGGATTTTACATGATGCAATATTCTCAGCTCCGGCATTAATGCTGGGGTATAAAAAAACAAAAGTTATTAATTTGCCGTGACAACAATGAAAAATGAATTAGATTTATTTATGGAATCTACTGAGGCCCGTCTAAAAAGGCGCTTCGTGCCCTATTTAGACAAATTTATAAAATTTATTAAACTATTTTACAATTAGTTATAAATAGCATAAAGTATTTATTAATTAGAATTTTAGTTTTTATACTGAACTCATCTACTCATTTATAACATTTCAGATCAATCTAAATTACAATGAATTATAGTATTGAACCAGTTCCTTGAGGGCATCCGGTTTGTTAGTCCTTATACGGTTATCCTTTATAAAAGCCTGCACCTCCTTTTTATGATCGGGGAAAATATCATAAAGGTCCGATCTTTTTCTCATGGGCTGCGCTATCTGCTCACTGACCCTGATATAATATTCATCAGTTTGTTTAACAAATTTAGCAGGTTCGGCATCCTGGTATGCCGCGGGTTCTTTGGCTTCATGGAAAGCCACCTGCGACTTGGAAAACAGGGAAGCATTTCCTTCTTCAATAACTATAAAAAAACCTTTCTCCGGTTTATTAATATTCTTGTGTTTTACTTCTCTGATTAAAAGATAATATAGCCGTTTCATCCGTTTGAAATATTATAATTATCTATTTACTAGTCAAAAATCTGATGATCCTGATAATGTACTTTTATAAGTTCGCAGCTCACAAGTGTGTCCTATTATTTTACTATAGGGCAGAATGACAATTATTGTAAATGGTATTGCGAAACCTTATCCGAAAGGCATGAGTTAAACCAATCCGGAGAATCCCATAAAAGCCATGGCGAGTATACCTGCAGAGATAAGGGCAATGGGAGTTCCTTTAAGACCCTCGGGAACATCCTGAAGTTCCAGATGTTCACGTATTCCTGCAAACAGAACCAGAGCCAGTCCAAAGCCCAAAGCATTGGACACGGCAAATACAACTCCCTCAATCAGGTTAAACTCCTTCTGTATTGTAAGGATAGCTACACCTAGTATTGCACAATTTGTTGTTATGAGGGGAAGATAAATTCCAAGTGCCTGATATAACGAGGGACTGACTTTTTTTAGAATTATCTCTACCAATTGCACCAGTGAGGCAATAACAAGAATAAAAGCAATAGTTTGCAAAAATGCAAGTCCATATGGATCTAACACTAAAGTCTGAATAAGATATGTGACTATTGTGGAAAGAACCATAACAAAAGCAACTGCACCGGTCATGCCAACAGCAGTGGAAAAACGTTTGGATACACCCAAGAAAGGGCATATTCCGAGAAATTGCATTAGAACAATGTTATTTACCAGTATGGCTCCTATAAATATTATAAAATAGTTCATAGTTTATTTCCCCAATCTTTTTTTGATCCTGTTAATGATTGCAATAAGATATCCCAAGACAATAAAAGCGCCTGGTGCCAGCACAAAAAGAAGAGATACATAATCCTCAGGATAAATAGTAATATCAAATATTTTACCGCTGCCAAGTATCTCACGGATACTACCCAGCAAAACCAGTGCGAAACTGAATCCCAATCCTATACCCAAACCATCTACGGCAGAAGAAAGCAAAGTGTTTTTTGAGGCGAAAGCTTCTGCACGGCCCAGTACTATACAATTTACTACTATCAGTGGAATAAATAATCCCAGGCTCTCAAAAAGTGACGGTAGGTAAGCTTCCATAACAAGTTCCACAATAGTTACAAAAGTCGCTATAATAACTATAAAGCTGGGAATGCGGACTTTGTCAGGTATAAGGTTTTTTATTATTGAAACTACAATATTCGACATCAACAACACAAAAGTAGTTGCCAGTCCCATACCAAGTCCGTTGATTGCCGATGTAGTAACTCCTAAGGTCGGACACATACCCAACAGCAACACGAAAACAGGATTTTCTTTAATAAAACCTTTTGTGAAATTTTTCCACTGATTCATGTGTTTAAAATTTTAATATCTCTCATTATCCTATTTCCCATCATTCCCGAAAATTTTATCCTCTCCTTGTTCATATGCCTTATATGCTTTTACTATGGCATCAAGGAAAGCACGTGAGGAAATTGTTGAAGCAGTTATAGCATCAATATCCCCACCATCTTTTGAAACTTCAAACTTATGTGTTTCCGGATTTTTCCCTATTATACACTGAGAAGGTTTGTCGGTATTGCCGAACCATTCATCTATCTTAGCTCCAAGTCCGGGTGTTTCAGAATGCTCAAGCACTTCATAACCGGTAAAATTTCCTGACTTGCCTATTCCCGCCATAATGGAAATATAACCGCTAAAACCTTTATTAGTAAAAGTTTTTACAGCAAAGCCAATAGGTTCACCATCTTTTAATGCAGGATAAATTTCAATTGTATCCCCCGACGATTCAAGAGTAATATTATAAGGCTTACCTATCTTTTCAAACTCCGGGAGTATAGATTCAATAGCTTCCCGCTGCTCTTCTATTTTTGCATAAGCAATTGCATCCTTGGTAAAATCATAAACAAATCCGAGTGCTGCTGCAGCTATAAATGTAACCAGAAAGAGGGTCAATACCATATTTATAAATGATGATTCCCTTTTTGCCATATTCATTTTCCTCCAAATCGTTTCGGTTTCACATAGTTATTAATAATAGGAGTAAAGGCATTCATTACCAGTATAGCAAAAGAAATACCTTCAGGGTAAGCCCCTAAAAATCTGATGATAATGGTAATAATGCCAATTCCCAATCCATAAATTATCTGTCCTTTAGGTGTCATTGGTGATGTAACCATATCAGTAGCCATAAAAATAGCCCCCAGCATGAGTCCGCCAGTCAGAACATGATAGACGGGATTAACATGGCTGACAGGATCTATAAGCCAGAGTATTCCTGCAATAAAAGCTACTGAAAAAATCACTGAAACAGGTATATGCCAAGTTATCACCTTCCTTAACAACAAGTATATTCCACCGATAATCAGCAACAATGCCGAAATCTCCCCGAGTGACCCTTTGACAGTACCCAGCAACAAGTCAGTCATGTCCGGCATATTCTGCATAATATGTGAAACGGGTGTACCGCTCTTCACACCTTCTTTAATTAGTTCAAGAGGTGTTGCACTTGTTGTTGCATCTACACCGGCTTCCCGTGGTTGTGGCCATGTGGTCATGTGAACAGGGAAAGAAATCAGAAGAAAAACCCTTCCTACGAGAGCCGGATTAAAAATATTACGACCCAATCCCCCAAAAGACATTTTAGCTATTCCTATAGCTGTCAGTGCCCCTATACAAATAATCCACCACGGAATACCCGAGGGAACGTTTAAAGCTAACAAAATGCCGGTCACAAGAGCTGATCCGTCGGTTATTGACGGTTTTACCCTCATAATATATTTTTGAATTACATACTCAAATGCCAGGCAGGCGGCTACAGAAATAAAAGTTACTCTCAAAGCATCAAGTCCGAATATAAAAACAGACCATATCATTACAGGGATAAGGGCATAAACAACCCTGTACATAATTTTCCGCGTTGAATCATCAGAATGAATATGCGGTGAAGGCGAAACAGTTAGTAATTTACTCATGCTTTTTACAAAGTTTCAAGTATGATTCGTTACAAATATTTAATATTTATCACCCAACGATCTAAAATGAAAATCTATTACATTTCTAGATGACGATCTCACTTTAGATATTTAGGTATCATTTTTTTCTGGAACGTACAATTTGTCCGACCTTGCTCTTTCCGAATCTAATATAATCCAGCAAAGGAATATTTGAAGGACAAGTATAGCTGCAGGAACCGCATTCTATGCAATCTAATATCCTGTTTCCCTCTGCTTTGTCGAAAAGATGTTTTTCAGAAACTAATTTCAGATAATACGGTTCCAGGCTCATGGGACAAACATCCACACAACGCGAACAACGAATACAGTTAGCAGCTTCATCACGTTTTGATTCCTGCTCTCTCATCAACAGAATGCCTGAAGTGCCTTTTGTAACGGCCACGTCAATACTTTGTAAAGTACGTCCCATCATCGGACCGCCACTAATGACTTTCCCTGTATCTGCCGGCAATCCTCCCGCAGCTTCTATCAACAGTGAAGTTGGCGTTCCTATTCTGACTTTATAGTTTGCAGGATTATCCAATGCTTTCCCTGTAACAGTTATAACCCGTTCAAAAAGTGGTTTATTTTTTTGAACTGCCTCATAAACAGCAAAGACAGTCCCGACATTATAAACCAACGCACCTACAGCTACAGGTAAAGCACCTGAAGAAACCTCCTTGCCTGTAACAGCCTTGATCAGTTGTTTTTCACCTCCTTGAGGATATTTTACCTTAAGAGCAACTACGCTTATATCATTAAATTCTTTTGTTTTTGCAGTTAACAATTCAATTGCATCAGGTTTATTATTCTCAATCCCAACTACTGCTTTTTTCACTTTAATGGCCTTCATTATAAGACGGGTTCCGATTATTATTTCATCAACCTTTTCAAGCATCAAGCGGTGGTCTGATGTCAGGTACGGCTCACATTCCACACCATTTATCAACAGAATATCTGCTTTCATTCCTCGGGGAGGTACTAATTTGACATGTGTGGGAAATGTTGCTCCGCCAAGTCCAACTATTCCTGCGTCCTGAATTTTTTTTATGATCGCCTCTCCATCAAGGCTTATTTTTTTAATCAGATCTTGGCTACGGTCAATTTCCTCTATCCAGTCATCACCATTGACATCAATAAAAATTCCCTGTTTTAAGTAACCTGAACTGTCAATAGAATTATCCACTTTCTTTACCTTTCCGGAAACGGAAGAATGAATATTTGCTGAAACAAATCCACTGCTTTTTGCTATCAACTGTCCCGTTTTAACGGTATCACCACGTTTTACTATAGGTGTTGCAGGTGATCCTATGTGTTGGGATAAAGGTATAAATACTGATTCCGGAAGCCTTAATTCCTCAATAGGAGAAACCGCTGACAATTTATTTCCGGGTGGATGCACACCGCCTTTACTGAAAGTCTTTAGCATTCTGATTTTATTTTGCAGTATGAAACTCTTTTTTATCTTTATTTTTTACCTTACGGGGCGGAAAATTAAATTCGAGTATAGCCCCTGTAGGGCATACCGGAACACACTTACGACACAACTTACATTTATCAGAATCTATAAATGCCAAATTATTCTCCATGGTAATGGCATCGAAAGGGCATTCTTTTACACATTTTCCACAACCTATACAAGCCACCATACAAGCATTAAGTGCTACTTTTGCTTTATCCTTGTTCCTGCACGCTATAACAATCTTGCGATTCTTAGGATATTTCTTTCGTAATTCGATAAGGTACCTCGGGCATGCATCAACACATGCCCCGCAAGCAACACATTTATCATCAACTATAGCCGGGATTCCACTCTCGGGACGCATTTCAATAGCATCGAAATCACATGCGTCGTAGCAATCTCCATAACCTAAACAGCCCCACTGACAATCAGTTTCACCTTTATAAACCGATGCAGCAATAGCACACGTTTTTACGCCATCATAATGACTAGTTTGTGGACGGTATTCACAGGTTCCGTTACACCGGATAAACGCTACTCTTGGAGCTTTCTTTACCGCTTCCAGTCCTAATATGGAAGCTATCTTATCCATAGCTTCATTACCGCCTAACGGACAATATAACTCGGTAAGATCCGGCGCTTTTACAGCTGCCTCTGCAAAAGCCCTGCATCCCGCCAAACCACAAGCCCCGCAATTAGCACCTGGCAGAACATCTTCAATCTGATCGATTCGCGGATCTTCTTTTACTTTAAACTTTTGAGCTGCAAAATATAATATTATTGCAGCAGAAGTACCGATAATACTTAGTGTTGCAATTGTATATATAATAGTTATACTCATAATTATTCCATACTATCCAATTCGAATTTGAAGACTTTTTTTAAATAATGACGCAGGAAATATAATGTTGTATAATAAGGAATCAGAACAACAAGTGACACTAAACCCGCCAGAATTTCATTTCCGGTTAACGAATACACTATTGTTAGAGTAAGCAATACTAAAAGAAAAGGAAAAATATATCCATAAAATAATGCCTTAATTCCCAATGACTCTCTCAAAACAACCATTACTTCCTGGCCGGGAAAATAATTTATACCGGTATTATCTATCTCAATTTCTTTTTCACGGCTATCAGCAAGGGTACATGCCCCCCTGGCATGACATTCACTACAGGCAGACTTGCTTATTATAGTCACCCTGAGGTATGATTCATTGGCCTCTTTAATAAAAGCTTTATGTTTTATTATATTTTTCGTAATATCTAATTTTGTAATATTTAGTTTGCAAATTTAGTGTTTTGTTTTAAGGTGGACATGTCAAAATTCAGTTTTATTTGAAGAAAAATTAAAGATATCTTGACTTAAAGGAGATTAATTAATTGATAAATGAAAATCTGCCTGAAAAATTTGCATATAACATCCTTTAAGTTTAAATTTGAAACGAAAACAGAGTTCATTAAAAATATAAAAGAAAGATATTATCCGCATCGATTCAGCAGTTGGTAAACTCAACAGATCTTATTAAACCGAGTAAGCTCATCGATCGTGAAAACAGGCCTTGTAGTCCCGACTTTGTCGGGATGAGTCGAAAGACCGGTGGACGTTTGAACGATCAGGCGCTCAAATCCTGTCATACCGGGGTTTTACGCAAACGGAATTGATGCGGATTTTTTTTAGGTATAATTATAAAATATAAAAGTAGCAAAACAGAAATAAATAATGACATCCTGGCAATATAGTCGCCATACTTCATATAAAATGTCATTTCATAATTATAATTCAGAACACCACTGATTGCTATTGCTTTATTCCATCCGGCCGATTTTAAAATATCTCCTCGCTGGCTAATAAAACAGGATATTCCGGTATTAGCTGCACGAACTATACTCCGCCTGTTTTCAATTGCCCTTAGGCGCGAAAAAGACAGATGTTGCCTGTACCCGGGAGTATCCTTCCACCAGCCGTCATTAGTTATTACAATTATAAGACCTGCTCCCTTTTTCACCGAACGACTAAGATATTCACCAAAAACCGACTCATAGCAAATAACCGGTGCTACTTTATTACCATCATCCATTACAAAATTGGAAGGCTCTTCCTGTCTTCCCAAGCTTCCTGTGGTGCCACCCAAATTGAATACAAAATCGTTCAGAAATCCAAGATATTTCCTGAAGGGCATCTTCTCAACGCCACTAACCAAAATCGACTTATGATATAGTTGTCCTTTGCTGTCCCTTCCAATAAATACAGCCGAATTAAATACATCATAATATAACCCGCGGGAACTACGGGCTGTCGGACTACTGATTTCTTCATCCTTGTAAATCTTACTGGTAGATGCACCAAAAATTACCTCAGCATCCGGATAATTTTGCATCCAGGCGTATATCCGGTCAAACTGAAAATTATTTTCCAGCTGATCAACGTTCCAGTCGAAATAACGCTCAAAAACAGTTTCCGGCCCCACAACAATATCTGTCTGCTCATCAGTAGCCGAATTTGCAAGCTTTAAAAATTTATTTAGTTTATCAATTTCAGCTCTCTGGTCGTAATTCTCTGCATAGGGATCAATATTAGGCTGAACAATCACAACATCAACAGGATCAGGCTCCTCAGTATAAGAATGATAGGATATAAACGATATTGTCAAAGGTATTGTCAGAAATATTACAATAAAAACTCCATAAAATACAATCCTTCTGACAGGTGATTTATTCTTTATGCTTTGATAAATAGTGAATATAAGAATATTCATTATTAATATCCATAACGTACCGCCCAGTATACCGGTATATTCATACCATTGAACTATTTTTACGTTATTGGCAAAACCATTTCCCAAATTTAACCATGGCCATTCTATATCCCAGTGGAAATGAAAAAACTCGAATGATATCCAGAAAACCACCAGCGTAATGTAACCTAAATTTGATCTGAAATTACGCCTTGCAATATGTCCAATCCACCATAACAGGGACATAAGAAAGGAATTAACTACAATTGCCATTACGGCTCCGATGAATGTTGCATGTGCTATCCACCACGTACATAAAGCATTCCAGATCAGGAAGGCAAGAAAAGTATGACCCCAGAAATAAACCCCCTTGTAATTATTTCTGTTTTCTGTAAAAAACCGGTCGAGCTGCAATAAAGGTATAAATGCTACGAAAAGTATCCATCCCGGGAACCCAAGCCATGCCAGACTAAGTAAAACACCCGAAGAAACTGAAAGAATATATCTGAAAATTCTTGACATATTATAATAATAAAACATTTATATCCGGAGTTAATAAGAAAAAGTTATTAACAACATTAAGGTGATAGATCGTCAAATTTTGGACATAAATTCTAAAAACTATATACTATATTAGCATAAAGTTTGAAATTCGATAAACATCAACAAAAATATAAATATGCTCGAGTCAAACATACATAATTATAAATTCAAGTGGACCATTTTAACATTTTTTTTAATACCGCTATTTTCGCCATTCTTATCAAAAGCTCAGTATAAGGAGGTGTCACCGGAGAAAGGAGAAGGCATTTACAGGTTATTAACACGTAACGGTTTATCTGCTTCAAAGTATATGGATGCTTTTATTGAGCTGAACAAAGACCGTCTCGGAAAAGGAAATTTTTTGTTTACAGGAATAAAGTATAAATTACCCTGCGCATCCGCTGAAGAACCTACAAGCGAAGCCACAACAACACGGAAAATAATTCAATTTGACATTTTCGGGGAAAAATACAAGGAAGTTGAAATAACAGGCAACAGGTTAGAGGGAGCAGTTTATTACCTGGTAGCCGGTCATGGTGGTCCTGATCCCGGTGCAATAGGAATTTACGGTAACCGTAAATTATGTGAAGATGAATATGCCTACGATGTAACTCTCAGGTTAGCAAGGAATCTCATCCAGAACGGAGCTACTGTTTACATGATAATACGTGATAATAATGGAATCCGCGATGACAGCTACCTGCTACCCGATAAAAGTGAAAAATGTTATCCAAATCTCATAATTCCTATAAATCACTTAAGAAGGTTGCGTCAGCGTACTAATGCTGTAAATTTATTGTATCAAAAATATAAAGGCAGATTTCAGCGCATGATTGCTATTCATCTTGACTCACGAAGTCGCGGTGAAAATATAGATGTCTTCTTTTACCACGATAAGCGGAGTAATACCGGTAAAAAAGCGGCAATTACCCTGCAAAAAACATTTAAAGAAAAATATGATCACCACCAACCAGGACGGGGATATCGTGGTACTGTTTCTTCCCGGAACCTATACGTTGTAAGAAATACATATCCTGTAGCAATCTATATTGAACTTGGTAACATAAACCATTACCGTGACCAGCAGAGGTTTATTTTGGCCAATAACCGCCAGGCATTGGCAAACTGGCTTACCGAAGGATTAATTACTGATTTCGAAACAAATAAATAGAAGTGTCTGTCCGTAAAGAGTCTGCCTGTAAAATATTCCGGATTTGTTGTGTTTATCCTGAATTATTATTTTCCAAAAACTATTTATATTTTTGCTAGTATTTGGTAATCAAATCAGTTAACTATGAATCGTATTATTTTGCTTATTCTTGCATCAGCCCTTATTTTTGCCTGCACTACAAAAACCGAACATAAAAAACCGAATATCCTGTTCATTTTTGCGGATGACCAAACCTTCAATAGTATCAATGCAGGAGGTAATAACGACATCATAACTCCGCATCTTGACAAACTTGCACAATCAGGCGTTTCTTTCACCCACACATATAATATGGGAGCTTGGCACGGGGCTGTCTGCGTCGCAAGTCGTGCTATGCTTAACACAGGCCGTTTTCTCTGGCATGCGAGAGAACAGGAAAAAAATTACAAAAATTTTGCCGGCAAGAGGATGTTTTGGTCACAAATGATGGAAGATGCAGGTTATGAGACTTATATGACAGGTAAATGGCATGTAAAATTTCCGGCAGATTCAATATTTCAAAATGCTGTCCATATCAGACCGGGAATGCCTGCAACTGTTCCCGAAGCATATAACCGTCCCCTTTCACCGGAAGACACTATCTGGCTGCCATGGCATAAAAAATATGGTGGATTCTGGGAAGGAGGAACTCATTGGAGCGAAGTCCTGGCTAATGATGCTATTCATTTTCTGGAACAAGCCCGAAATAGTGAAAAACCTTTTTTTATGTATTTGGCCTTCAATGCATCACATGATCCGAGACAATCGCCAAAAAAATTTGTGGAAATGTATCCTCTTGAAAAGATTCCGGTACCTGAATCTTTTATGGAGTTATATCCTTACAAAGAACAAATTGGTTGTGGCAAAGATTTGAGGGACGAAAAGCTGGCTCCTTTTCCCCGTACCCTTTATTCAATGCAGGTTCACCGCCAGGAATATTATGCACTTATAACACATATGGATCACCAGATTGGACGCATTATTAATTACATTAAAGAAAACGGACTTGCGGACAATACCTATATCCTCTACAGCGCCGATCATGGACTGTCAGTCGGGCATCACGGATTAATGGGAAAACAAAATATGTACGATCACAGCATGCGGGTACCTTGTATATTGGCAGGACCGGATATACCTGCAAATGAAACACGTAAAATGCAGGTCTATATTCAGGACCTGATGGCTACCTCGCTTGACTTAGCTGGTATTGACAAACCGGATTATGTTGAATTTAACAGCCTCATGCCATTGATAATAAACCATGATGCTACTGCTCCATACAATGAGATCTACGGAGCTTACCGTGATCTGCAAAGAATGGTACGTACAGAAAAATACAAGTTGATAGTTTATCCGGAAGCAGGGAAAATACGTCTTTTTGATATTGAAAAAGACCCGGAGGAAATAAATGACCTTACAGAGGAACAGAAATATGACAACGTTATATCAGAACTTGCAGGGAAACTGAAAAGACAACAAAAAATAATGGATGACACACTGAATCTGCATTCATTTTTTCCGGAAATATTCTAATCCCTACTACCAACCTGGAAAACAAATTTTAAATACCATACTTATACAATTCCGTATAAAAGACATATAAACATATGTCCTAAAGTACGTTAGATCAAAAAAATATTCAGTGACTATCACTTAGCATTTATATATAAATATTTAATTATGAGATATTTATAAATTTTCTATCTGACAAGATATTTTTTTTGTGAATATTTATTTGCGAAACTTTGGTATTGTTCCATATTAGTTTTACATTTGTAATGCAATACGTCCTGTATTGCTTGTGTGTTTGGGGGTTAACATTAATAAAGGGTGGCTGTTGAGCTGCCCTTTTCTTTTTATATTACCTAAAAAACTATAATAAAACAGCCCGGGATTTCGGGTTGATATAATGTGCTTATCCGGGTGAATGGAAGAAACTAAAATTCAAACTTTCCATTTTCATATTCTCTGAAGATTTTCGAAAGATAAGCAAGCCAATTACTTATTCTTTTAACGGCCTCCTCGGTTTCAGGATGAATCTCTTTCTTTTGAATTTTCAACATAAGGTATCCATAGATTCCGTCTATACCAACCTGAACAGCTTTGTCAGTAGTGGGGTTTCTTTGTTTAAGCTCATCGATCAATCCGGTTACGGCCTGATAGACTGAAGGATATATTTTATCTGCCTCTGATGATAATAGCCGCTGATGAAACTCATTGACCTCTTCTAAAAGATTAGATAAAAATTGCATATGACCTTTTTCCTGCTTGCCCTCCTTTTTCATCATTAGAACAAGATTTTCATACCATGCAGCCAACTCCTCCGAAGTTGTTTTATCAGTATCATATGATTTAACAAGATTTTCACTGATCAAATCCATATCAAAATGGAAAGCTCTGATTAAATCTTCCACCTGGTATAAATATAAAATGTATTCAGCAATATTTTCCTTACGTTTACGCTTTGCTACAATCATACTATATCAATAATTGAAAAAATTATCCAGATCCCTGCGTTCCTTTTTTGTTGGCCTCCCTGCACCTCGTTTACGTGAATTCCACCTCATTTGTTTTTGTATTTTTAATATTTCTAGTTCTTTAGGGGGAGTCACCTCTTCAACATAATCAACAGCAGCAGCGGCAGACATACGTTTTTCCGCTGTTTCCAGAACTTTATAACTTCTTGTTACCGGTGCTTTTTTGACTTTTATGATATCTCCGCTATGCACTTCACGTGAAGGCTTTACAGGCAGATCATCCATAAGTATACGTCCTTTTCTGCATGCGTCGGTAGCTTTACTGCGAGTTTTGTAAAGACGTACGGCCCACAACCACTTATCTATTCTTACCTTCACACTCATTTGTACATTTCTTTAAAAATAGGTAATCATGGCAATAATTACAAAATTTACCATTCACGGATCATTGCTTGTTATATAAATTCATAGTCCGGTCTATGCCGATAGTTGCAAAACTTCTGATAATTTCAATACAGGTCTCGATCCTGTCTGGCAAAAATTTTTTTTCATCTTCAGTCCATTCACTTAGAACATAATCAACCTGAAATCCTTTCGGAAAATCATCCCCTATCCCGAAGCGGAGTCTGGCAAAATCATTCCTTCCCAATATCTCCGATATATTTTTTAATCCGTTATGGCCTCCATGACTCCCTTTTGCTCTCAGGCGCACGGTTCCGAAAGGCAGAGCGATATCGTCTGTTAAAACCAATAACCTATCGAAGGGAATCTTTTGCTTATGGAGCCAGTAATTAACTGCACGACCGCTTAAATTTACGTATGTTGTAGGTTTCAGGAGGAAAAAAGTACGTGCCTTATACTTATATTCAGCAACAAATCCATATCTCTTATCCATAAAAGAAATATTGGACACCCCAGCAAGCGTGTCCAATATTTGAAAACCTATATTATGACGGGTATTTTTATATTCCGTGCCTATATTTCCAAGTCCTGCAATTAAATACTTCACAAGATTCCATTTATTGTTCTTCTGAAGGTTCCTGCTCTTCGGTTTCAGCTTCTTCTGCTTCAGTTTCTTCTTCCTCAATATCCTCCGGAAGCAACATAGCTGCCTGTGCTACTCTGGTGGAGATAACGCCGACTATCATGTTTGAATTATTATCTAAAAACTCCAGATTATCCCTCCTTAGGTCTCCTACTTTTATACTATCACCAATTTCAAGGTTTGTTACATCAATATCAATCGTATCTGGCAGATTTTCATACAATGCCTTGATCCTTAATTTACGCATATTGGTTTTAAGCCGGCCTCCGGCCTTAATTCCTTTAGCGGTACCGTCAATTTTTATTGGAACAAATATTTTAACTGGTTTATCTTCAAATATTTTAATAAAATCGATATGCAATATCTGCTCATCTACAGGATGCCACTGTAGATCCTGTATAATTGCTTTTTCTACTGTCCCGTTAATATCCAAATTTATCAGATATACATTAGGAGTATAAATTAATTTTCTAATCTCACTAAAAGAGACAGTCAGGTGCACGACCTCATCTTTTCCATATAGTACACCGGGAATCATTCCTTGTGTACGTAATTTCTTTGCCTCTTTTTTCCCAACTTTTTCCCTTTTGTGAGCTTTTACTGTTAATGATTTCATTTTAAATAATTTTCGTTAATAATTATGGTACTCAGTCCTTCCCTGTTGTTGCAGGGACAAACAGCATGCACATAATTAGAGTCTGTTTATAAAGCCTGCTGACTGCGTTATGTTTTGTCCTCATGATTTATTCAGAAGGACTTTGTCCTCAAAATGGTCATTTACGAATAGTAAACTCACATTTTCCGGGCTACACTATCTTTGTTCGCCGGATTTATTCAGGACAACCTTGTCAGCCACTTTTCTATTCCAGGCTCTTACTATATATTGACAAACACTAATTAAGTATATGCCAAATATCCTGTTTATAATTCACTAATTTTAATCTAAATAAGAAAATGAACAAAATATTTACACTTTACCCTGAATGTTCATAATTCCGGGGAAAAGAGGTGCAAATATAAAAATTAGCGATAATATAATGAACTTATCGACTGATTTTTATAAATCCTTCTTATAACCTCACCCAAAGCATCAGCGACTGAAATGTATTTTATTTTTTCACTTTCTATCTGGGGCATAATAGAATCAGTAAAATAGACATATTCCAGAGTAGAGCGTTCGATCCTTTCAACAGCGGGTCCTGACAAAACACCGTGTGCTGCAAAAGCGCGGACAGACTTGGCTCCCTTATTTTTCATAAGGTTAGCTGCTTTAGTAATAGTCCCCGCGGTATCGATCATGTCATCTACAATAACCACATCCCTGTTTTTTACATCACCAATAACAGTCATGCTGTTAACTTCATTTGCCCTACCACGGGTTTTATGGCAAATAACCATATCTGTTCCTAACATACGGGCATAATTGTTTGCTCTTTTAGTACCACCGACATCAGGAGAAGCGATTGTCAGATTCTCCAGACCCATTTTGCTGATGAAAGGGATAAACAGTGCCGAAGCAAAAAGATGATCCACCGGCACGTCAAAAAATCCCTGTATCTGATCAGCATGGAGATCCATAGTTATAACCCTGTCAATTCCTGCTGCCGAAAGCAAATTGGCCACAAGTTTTGCTCCGATTGACACTCGTGGCTTGTCTTTCCTATCCTGACGTGCAAAACCGAAATAGGGTATGACTGCAATGACCTGATAGGCACTGGCCCGCTTAGCTGCATCTATCATTAATAATAGTTCAAGAAGATTCTCAGCAGGAGGCATTGTAGACTGAAGGATAAAAACATGAGAACCACGTATTGTTTCTTCATAACAAGGTTCAAACTCGCCATCAGCAAATACGGCACATGAAGATAATCCAATATCCAAATCAAGACTGTCACAAATTTTTTCAGCCAGTGGCTTGGAAGCTCTTCCTGCAAAAATTTTTAACGGATGATTTTTACTACCCATTATATTGTTGAGTTAATTTTATTTTTTTAAATTTAAAAATTTTTATTCTAATACCCAATTAACTGGATCCACTATTAAGATTATGAATGTAATTCAGAATCTCATCACGACCTTCACAAGTCCTTACAGAAGAGGCAAAATTAGGAGGCAAGTATTCCCAATTTTCCAACATTTTCTCCTTATATTCATCAATTTTTGCGCCCAGTTCCCCTTTTTTTAGTTTGTCAATTTTAGTAAATACTATACAAAACGGTATCATATTAATTCCAAGCCAATGTATAAATTCAAGATCAACAATCTGCGGCTTATGCCGTGAATCGACCAACACAAAAAGGCAATATAAATTTTGACGAAAAAGGATATATTTTTCAATAAGTTGTTTCCACTTCCTGCGCTCGTTTTGTGCAACGGCAGCATAACCATATCCGGGAAGGTCAACCAGATACCATTCGTTATTTATTAAAAAATGATTTATTAACCTTGTTTTGCCGGGTTTACCCGATATCTTAGCCAAAGATTTACGACTGACCAACATATTTATTAATGAAGACTTGCCTACATTAGACCGGCCAGTAAAAGCATATTCCGGTTTATCAGGTAGTGGACATTTTTCTATATCCGTACTGCTTATTATAAATTTAGCTTCTTTGATCTTCATTTAATATATATCTCCAGTGTTTTTGAACTTTCAGTAAGCGGACTTAAACTGTAAGATTCAAGGCTCGCGGGAACAAGAACCGTTTCTCCCTTTTTTACAGTCTCCTCCCCCTCTTCATACTCAATGCTGAAATCACCTTCAATATTCATATAAATAATAAACGAATCCAAATTATGATAATCTTTTTCCAGTTTTTCCGAAAAATCGATAATATTTGTTGTAAAGTATTCACAACTGATAATTTCGGATGATTTATTCTTTTCAACTTCATATTCGGTTTTATACTCTTTCTGCCAGCTAAAATCGATGGCATCAAGAGCTAACTCCGTA
Source organism: uncultured Prolixibacteraceae bacterium (assembly GCA_964611525.1). GTDB lineage: Bacteria > Bacteroidota > Bacteroidia > Bacteroidales > Prolixibacteraceae > JAAYJR01. The sequence goes on along the minus strand of CAZTAL010000089.1, from coordinate 19,133 downwards.
TGAAGCTCCCGACTAAAACCTTTTTCGTCTTTCCGGTCATAATCATAAATTCTATATGTTATATCGGAGGTCTGCTGAATTTCAGCAACCAATACCCCTTTGCAAAGAGAATGAACCCTTCCTGATGGAATAAAAAATACATCGCAGGGAAAAGCCTTCTCATAGGATAAGATATCGGATAGCTTCCCTTTTCTTAAATATTCCAAATATTTTTCGCGAGTGACAGGCTGATTAAATCCTGCGTTTATAAGCGCTCCCTCATCTGCATCCACCACATACCACATTTCAGTCTTCCCGTAAGCATTATGCCTTTTTTTTGCAAGCTGGTTGCCAGGGTGAACCTGAATCGACAAATCTTCTTCGGCATCAATGAATTTTATCAACAGGGGAAATTCAATTCCAAATTTCTTATAAATCCTATCACCCAGAAGATCACCCATGTATATTTCAACCAGTTCTTGGATATTGTTGCCCCTGAGAAAACCATTCCTTACTACTGATAAGTATCCCTGAACCGCCGATATCTCCCAGCTCTCACCACAATGTATCAGGTCACCATAATCTTTGTTGAGCAGGCATTTCAAACGATGACCTCCCCAAATCTTATCATGAAAAAAAGGAGTGAATTTCAAAGGATATAATTCATTCATAGCTCTGATTTAATCATTATCACAAAAGCTTCATCTTCAAAACGCAAAGAGGAAGTCTTTACCATGATCAAAATATTATACAAATTTAAATTTAAAAACAAAATATTTTGCTTTGAATTCTTTTATAAGCTTGTCCCAAAAAAACATAGTAATCTCATAAGTAAGCGATAGTATTTTTGTACCTTTCATTTTCCTAAGAACAAAATTAATGTTTTCTTAGCAGTTGAATAAATTAATTTTTTATAATTATCCATTATTAACAATAAACTAAAAGAATGCTTAAAAATCTAAATATCGAAGAAGTATTGTTCATCGACATAGAAACAGTTCCTATTGCTCCCGAGTTCAGCGATCTGAACGAAAAATGGCAACAGTTATGGGAACACAAAATTGAATATCATATTAATGATGATGAACCGGCAGAAGTTCTTTACGACCGTGCGGGAATTTATGCGGAATTCGGACGGATAATATGCCTTTCGGCTGGTTATGTATTACAGAAACAAGGTGAGCTATTTTTCAGGGTCAAATCATTTGCCGATGATGATGAAAAAACGCTTATAAATAACTTTTTTATTGCATGGGAAGCATTCTTACGTGCTGGTAAAAGAAGGCTTTGTGCACATAACGGTCTGGAATTTGATTTTCCTTACATTGCAAGGCGTGCTCTTGTAAATAACCTTTCCCTGCCCAAAATACTGGATATTGCCAGCGCCAAACCATGGGAAATTAAAAATAATCTGTTAGACACACTTCAACTATGGAAATTCGGTAATTATAAACATTTTACTTCTTTATCCCTGCTTTGCGAACTTTTTAATATTCCTTCTCCGAAGGATGACATAGATGGAAGTCAGGTAGCACAAATTTACTGGGAAAAGAAAGACCTTGAACGCATTATAAAGTATTGCGAGAAAGACACTCTTGCCGTAGCTAATTTACTGCTAAAATATAAAGGGAATAAGGTTATTCCGCCAGAAAATATGGAAGTTGCATAACTCATTGCTTCATCATCCTGTCTATTTCACGCCTTGAGTCTTTCTGCTTCAACGTTTCACGTTTATCGTACATCTTTTTCCCGCGGGCCAGTGCGATTTCCAATTTTGCCAGACCTCTATCATTTATAAAAAGTCGTGTAGGTACAATAGTTAATCCTGATTCTTTTGTCTTGCGCTCCAGTTTCTGAAGTTCTTTTTTATGCAAGAGAAGCTTACGGTCACGTTTTGCAGGGTGATTATTGTGAGTCCCGAGTTCATATTCCGAAATGTGAATATTTTTAGCAAATAGTTCACTGCCGTAAAACTGGCAATAAGCATCATTCAGGCTCACTTTCCCATTACGGACAGACTTGATCTCGGTGCCTGCCAACTGCATCCCGCTTATAAATTTCTCCAGTAACTCATATTCGAAAGATGCTTTCTTATTCTTTATATTGATATTTACTTTTGAATGTACCACTAAAAATACAATATTAACAATTTAGAAAGAAAAATACTTAAAAAACTGAAAAGGGTGAAGCAGACAATAATATTGACAACAGCATACTTTTTCAAGTCCCTGCCTTTAAGAGATACCAATTCATCCGCTCCCAGCCAGAAAATATAAAAACTATATAAAACTATCACATCCAAAACATAAAAAAAAGGGAACAATCCCGTTACCACCGACACCAGCAAAAAGGGAGTCATAGAATAAACCACAAGCTTACGGGCAACTTGTTTATTCTTTTCTGCCCCGAAGACTCCCATCAACTCATTTGTAAAGAACACACAAATGAGATAATATAGTGTGATAAGAATTATTTTCCGTAAAGATTTTAATAATGGGAAAACAATATATAAATGATTGCTCCGCACCAACTCACCTATAAAAACAGCTATTGCAACACATATTAACAAAGGAACGAAATAACTCGTTAACAGTCTGTACTGACTATTTTCATCATTTTTTTGTCGCTTCCAGAATTCTCCGGGCCTTAACATGACCAGGTTTAAATTAGTAGCAATCTGTTTTAATGATAATACCATACCGTTCTCCAATTTCACTGCAAAAATAAAACTTAACCTAAAATCTGAAAATAAATTTTTATTCTGAATACGTGTAATATTAAATATTATTTCCCTGACATCACTGAATCAGCCCCTTATCACAGATGTTTTAAAAAGTATTAAAAAATCTTAATGCATAGACATTATTACTAAATAACCTGAACATTTAGACTTGTTCTTTTTGTTTTTTACTGCATTAAAATTTTGCTTTGTTAAAAACAAAAATAACTTCGCCTATTTTATCGCAACAAAGCCTTAGAGAGTAAAATTTATCCGTCAAATTACACCTGCAAAAAATATCAATTAATTTTTTCATGAAGTAATTTTTCGAGTGCGAACATTTCATCACGTAATCGTGCAGCTTCAATAAAATCCATATCTTTAGCAGCGGCTTTCATAAGCTTTTTAGTCTTTTCAACTGACTTTTTCAGTCCTTCCGCACTCATATACTTCACTACAGGATCAGCAGCAAGGTCAGGTATCCCGTCAACATCATATTCAGCAGATTTTTTGCCGCTCCGGTATTCATAACCGATAATTTCGCGTGTAGGCTTAATTATAGCTGTAGGGATGATGTTATGTTCTTCATTATATTTAAGCTGTTTTTCTCTCCGGTATTTTGTGGCATCTATTGTTCTCTGCATTGAACCGGTGATTTTATTGGCATACATTATAACCATGCCACTGAGATTACGGGCGGCACGTCCTGCTGTCTGTGTCAATGACCTTTCTGAACGCAGGAATCCCTCTTTATCAGCATCCAGTATTGCTACCAGGGAAACCTCGGGCAGGTCGAGCCCTTCCCTCAGCAGGTTAATGCCGACCAACACATCAAATTTGCCTTTTCGCAGCTGTTCCATTATCTCCACTCTCTCAATAGTATCAACATCAGAGTGAATATATCTAGTCTTGACACCAAGATTAAGAAGGTATCGTGACAGTTCTTCAGCCATACGCTTGGTAAGGGTTGTAACCAGCACACGCTCATTCCTCTCAACACGGATATTTATTTCATGCATCAGGTCATCGATCTGGTTGGTAGTGGGACGTATATCGATAACCGGATCAGGCAGTCCGGTAGGCCGTATGATCTGCTCCACCACCACTCCCCTACACTTGTTCAGCTCATAATCAGCCGGGGTGGCGCTGACATATATTACCTGATTTACCAACTCTTCAAACTCATTAAACTTCAGGGGGCGATTGTCAATGGCGGCAGGCAAACGGAATCCATATTTCACCAAAGTGACTTTTCTTGAATTATCACCCCCGTACATAGCCCTGATCTGCGGTATGGTCACATGACTTTCATCGATTATACACAAAAAATCATCAGGAAAATAATCCAGCAGGCAAAAAGGCCTCGTACCCGGCCTCCGGCCGTCAAAGTAACGGGAATAGTTTTCTATACCCGGACAATAACCCAGTTCATGCATCATCTCAAGATCGTATTCCACACGCTCTTTTATTCTTTTAGCCTCCTTAAATTTTCTAATTTCTTTGAAATATTCAATCTGTCCGATAAGATCATCCTGAATTTGCCTTATTGCCGAATTCATCCTGCTTTTGGTAGTAACGAAAATATTAGCAGGATAAATGATAACCTCATCCATCTCTTTAAGAGTTGATCCCGTAAAAGGATCAAATGCAGAAATTTCCTCAATTTCATCACCCCAGAAAACTATCCTCGTGGCAGTATCGGCATAAGCCGGGAATATATCAACAGTATCCCCTTTAACCCTAAAATTTCCACGCTCAAACTCCATCTCTGTACGCGTATACAGGGCATCAACCAACTGTCTCAAAAGAACATTACGGGCAATATCCTGTCCGGTTTGCAAGGCAATAACATTAGCATGGAAATCATCAGGATTGCCAATTCCGTAAAGACAAGATACCGATGAAACCACAACCACGTCTCTTCTTCCCGACAGTAAAGCTGAAGTAGCACTCAGCCTGAGTTTTTCAATATCCTTATTAATAGATAGATCTTTCTCTATATAAATATCAGTAACAGGCAGGTAAGCTTCAGGCTGATAATAGTCATAATAAGAGACAAAGTATTCCACACGGTTCTCCGGAAAGAACTGTTTCATCTCTCCATATAACTGAGCTGCAAGAGTTTTATTATGACTTAGTATCAGAGTTGGCTTCTGCACATTACTTATCACATTAGCCATTGTGAATGTTTTTCCCGATCCGGTCACTCCCAGTAAAATCTGATAAAGATCCCCTTTCTGTATGCCGTCTGAAAGCTGCTGTATGGCATCTGGCTGGTCACCTGTAGGTTTATATTCTGAAACAAGGTAAAACTTCATCTTTTTAAAATTTACCGGCGAAGTCTGAAATATACGGGGAAATGATCACTGATTCCGCCTAAATAATTAGTACCTAAATAAGTCCTGTAAGGTACTATCTCACTGTTTCTGTTCATATTTTCCATCCAATCATGATGAAAAACATAACCTCTACGTTCAATACACCTGAATCCTTTGTCATCAAGCAGATTCTGATTAACAATAAGATTATCAAACATTTTCCAGTCTCCCTGATAGTTATAAGATCCCCTGCCTGACAAGTCATCCGGAATCATAAGATTAACCAGTCTGGCGCTGCTCCATGGGTTACCAGCATTTATAATCTCTGCCAAACTTCGATCTTTTGGTTCATCATTCATGTCTCCCATAATTATGATATGAGCATTCGGACTGACTGCCATGATTGAATCTACTTGATTTTTTAAGATCCCTGCAGCTGCCAGCCGTCCTGCCTCAGTCTTCTCCACCCCGCCGATACGGCTGGGCCAATGATTAACAAAAATATGAAATTCCTCCCTGTTGCGGGTATATCCCTTTACATAAAGAATATTCCTCATTTTATAAGCATGATCATTTTCAAATACGACCGGCACGGGAAAATGATCAATAACTTTAAATTCCGCGGGACGATAGATCAGGGCACAGTCAATGCCTCGTGTGTCGGGACTTTCATAGTGAATTAAGTCATATTTGCCTAATGACATCAGGTCAGTAAAAATCAAATCCCTGACAACTCTCTCATTTTCAACTTCACATAACCCCACGATTTCAGGAAGGTCGCCCTCATTGACAGAACTGATAACCCTGGAGATATCATTCACTTTCTTTTCATATTTTACCAAATTCCAGTTTTTTGCACCGCCCGGAGTAAATTCATCATCCTCTTTACCGGACTCATCTTCCACGTCAAATAAATTTTCGGCATTATAAAATACAACGGTAATATTTCTGCGGGCAGCATTACGCCAGGGAGAGCAGGACAGAACAGATACATATACCAGCAGCCATAACAGCCAGATAATACCTTTTGATTTAATATTTTTCCTTAATCTTATCATTGGTGTTTTACAATTACTACTAATTTAGAAAATTAGAACCATTTTCACCTATTTCCACTTTTGGGAGAAAAGTCCTGTGTATATAACGTCATATTTCCTTTCCAATTGTCACTTCATAGAAATCCGTCACCAGCGTCGCCATCATTCCTGCATTACTCGCTGCTTCCATTCCCGGTGACCCATCCTCAAAAACTTGGCAAACCTCAGGTAATACTCCCATTCTTTCAGCACATTTAAGGAATGTCTCTGGATGAGGTTTGGGATGAGTTACATCTTCTGTGGAAACAAGTATATCAAAATATTTATCCAGTTTTAAAATTTCAAGTGACCGCCAGGCAAGTCTTCTGTGACCGCCGGTGCCAACAGCCATGGGCATGACGGAATGATATTTTCTTACTAATTCGACAACCGGTTCTACTGGCTTCATTTTATGCATGATCTTTTCATATTCCCTCTCTTTCCTGAAACCTATTTTTCCCGGATCCATATTGGTTCCGAACATGTTATTCAATTTCTTTATGGTTTCTATTGCAGGTACTCCCGCTAGAGTTGCGAATAACTCAGGTGTAAATAGAATACCATACTCTGCAAGAATATTCTTGTAAGCCATAAAGTGTACGGGCATTGTGTCTGCCAAGGTTCCATCAAGATCAAAGATCAAAGCTTTTGCTTCCGGTAATACTTCTAATTTTTTCACAAAACACTATTTTAATTTCAAAAATGAGTCCGATTACAATTTTCTTGTTATCACATTTCAAAATCAAATAACAAAATATTAATTCAACATATTAATAATCAAAACTTTATTATCCTCCCACTTTTCGGAGAAAACTCAAAAATATAATAAAAGCCAAATTCAAACAATTCTTTTAATATTAATAAAAATTTATCAAATTTGTTCAATTAATATTAATATATGAATCTTGAAACCTTGCTTTATATTTTACCTCAATGGCTAATATTTGCATCTGTTACTGCAAGTATTTACGGATGGGCAGAACAAAAAAAAGCATTCAGGGTTATTGGCCCGTTGCTATTAATCTTTCTTGGCATTTTTTCTTTATATGCCATTATTAGCGGTTATTTTGCAGCATATTATTACCTTACACCGGAAGAAATTATTGACGAGGAACTAGCAGAGGATATAGTTGCCGAAATACCTTTTCAGGCAAAATTATTTCCGGCATATATTAGTTTCATATCTTCGGGATTGTTTGCAATACCTACTCTTATCCTGCAACTTAAAAACAAAAAACTAAAAAATCTATTTTTGATTATAGCTGATTTGATAGCATTAACAGGATTTTTTATCATTGTAGGAGAAATACGGGCTATTAATTAATAGATGTAATCCTGTAATATTTTTTATCTTGCAGACCTAAAAGAATAATCAGATTTAATAATAGGTTAAAATTGAAAAGTTATGAATCCACAAGCTGAAGAGCTCAACAAAATTATCAGACAACAAAATCCTATTGTTTATGAAGTATTATCAGACAGGGGAAAAAACATCTTTTTCCCAAAGAAAGGAATACTGGGGCAAACTGCTGAAGCAAAAGGTACTAAAATAAATGCAACTATAGGAGCGGCAATAGAAGACGACGGTTCGCCAATGAGACTGGAATCCATTGCTTCGAAAATTGACCTTGACCCTTCACTTGTTTTTCCTTATGCACCCAGTTTTGGGCGGCCTGACCTCCGGACAAAATGGAAAAGTATGATATATGATAAAAATCCGTCACTAAAAAAACATGAAATAAGTCTTCCAGTTGTAACAAGCGCACTGACACATGGAATCAGCATGGTCGGGTACCTGTTTGTCAATCCGCAGGATGAAATAATATTACCCGATTTATTCTGGGGTAACTATAATTTAATACTTGGAAATGCATATGGAGCACGGCTTAATAAATTTAACCTGTTTAAAAATAGAAAATTTGATCTGGATGCTTTTAAAAATAAATTAAACGAAGGAAATATAGGGAAGAAAATTATTTTATTTAATTATCCTCATAATCCTTCCGGGTATACCATTACCAATTCGGAAACCGAAAAAATTGTTAATATAATTAAAGAATCTGCCGAAAAGGGAAACAAAATAATTGCCATAACTGATGATGCATATTTCGGACTTGTATACGAGGAAGGTATCTATAAAGAGAGTATATTCACCCCGTTAAGTAATCTTCATAAAAACGTACTTGCTATTAAAATTGACGGCGCTACCAAAGAAGATTATATATGGGGTTTCAGGGTAGGATTTATAACCTACGGAATTAAAAAAGGCAATAAAGAATTATATGGGGCACTGGAATCTAAAACAGCAGGAGCCATACGCGGAAATATTTCAAACTCTTCCAACCTTTCCCAATCTCTGCTTGTCGCTGCGTTCCACAGTAGTAATTATCCACTTCAAAAACAAGCCAAATATCAGATCATGAAAAAAAGGTATAAGACGGTAATTAATATCCTTCAGGACGAAAAATATAAAAAATACTTTACGGCTCTTCCTTTTAATTCCGGCTATTTTATGTGCATCCAACTGAGAAATGACCTGCAAGGTGAAGAAGTCCGGCAATTGCTAATAAATAAATATGATATAGGAACTATCAGCATCGGCAAAATACTAAGAATCGCTTTCTCATCAGTGGCTGCAAAAGATATACCCGAACTTTTTGAAAGCATTTATAAGGCCTGTAGCGAAATTAAGCCATAAGGCTTTCATCCCTGATAATCATCAATATGGCCGAGTGTGGAAGGATAATATATTTTTCATTGTTAAATTCAATCTCATAACCGCTTTTATTAAGGTATACGGCTAAATCTCCTCTTTTAGCCTGGAGAGGGACATATTTTACATTATCCTGCTTCTGTTTCCAAGCCTCGTCCTCCTCTGTAATTGCAGGTATAGGATAACCAGGACCTACTTTTACTATATAACCACTAAGTATCTTCTCTCCCTCCTGCACAGTTGGAGGTAAATACAAACCCGTTTTGGTCTTGCTGGAAGGTATTTTGGGTTTTACAAGAACCCTATCTCCAACCATAATAAACTTCTCAAGATTTTTTTCTTCAATTACCAATGACATATCAACTATATTACTATTCAAAGACAAAGATACAATATTATCCTTCCTTCATACAATCAAATTAGAATCCGTATATAAAGTCCGCGACTGGGTTATGTTTTGTCCTCATGATTTATTCAGGAGGGCTTGCACTCAAAATGGTCATTTACAAATTTTAAGTGCACTCTAAAAAACGTTTCGTGGACTTTTTAAACAAATTTACAAAACTGATTTTCAATAAAATACAAAAATTTTATAAATGAAATTTTAGTTTTTATACTGAATCCATATATAAAAAATTAAATTTTATAATACCATGTATTGCATAGTATTATATTTTATTTATATATTTGCATAACAAATAACAGGGTATAAGAAAGTACATTTTAAAAAAAAGTTCTATAAAAGTGTAACGATTACAAAAAATGGGCGTCTTAAAGTTAAAATGATTTAATTAATAAGAATAACAAATGAAAAAAATTAAACGAAATAATAAAATTTTTGTCAGAGTTATAAATTAAAAAATTATGAAAACAAAAAACAGTATTAAAATTAAAGCCATGAAGTCATCAGCATTAGCATTAGTAGTAACTTTTGCAGTAATTACAGCCGGAAGTCAGGAATCACTAAAGGCAAGCAACGATGTTACCATCAGTACACCTTTATTAGCTGCCACAGGAATGATAACCGAGCCGAACAAAGGACGTATTCCCAACGAATTACCTTACTGGAATGGTTATTTATCTGAAGAAAGTGAAGCAGCTTTAGAAGTAGAGAATTGGATGATAAATGAAAGTCATTTTAATTCACCTTATAATATAGAAGTTGCAATGGAAGAACCTCTTGCAATAGAAAACTGGATGATAAATGAGAATCTCTTTTATTCAACAATAGCCATAGAAGTTGAAAAAGAAGAAGCAATAGAAGTTCAAGACTGGATGCTTAATAGCAAATTATATGAAAGCAGAAACAAGAAAACTGAAAAAAATGAAACTGTAAATATGCAGAAGGATTCAAAAGCACGTGTAAAAAATTGCCATACAAAACGCTTTGAAACAAGGACCTTATTCTTGATAGAAGTAAAAGATCCTGAACTTAAAGTTGAGCAATGGATGCTGGACTACAAGGTATGGAACAGAAAATAGAAATAGTAAGTCATGAAAACAGTCAAAGAAAGCCGGTTTAATACCGGTTTTTTTTGTTTATGTCCAGACCCTAATCATAACGGTTGTGAATATCAGTAAGCACTTCATTCCCTGTTTGGGTAACCAAAATGGTATGTTCAAATTGGGCAGAAAGTTTATTATCGATAGTCCGCGCCGTCCACCCGTCACTCTTGTCAATAACCGTAGCAGCCCTGCCTTGGTTTATCATAGGCTCTATCGTGAAGATCATTCCCGGTTTCATGACAGGGCCTTTATTTCTCTTTGCCGTATGATCTACCTGGGGTTCTTCATGAAATTCTAATCCCACACCATGTCCGCAAAATTCATAGACGACACTGTACCCTTGTGCCTTGGCATAACGGCTGATAACAAAACCTATATTACCAAAACGATTGCCCGGGAATACCTGCTGAATTCCGAGATCAAGGCAATGAAGAGTTGAATCTATAAGTCTCTCGGCTTCCGGTGATACCTCCCCTACCGTAAACATCATGGAAGTGTCGCCGTAATAACCATCAAGAATAGTAGTAATGTCGATATTAAGGATATCACCCTCTTTAAGTATAACTTTTTCAGAGGGTATACCGTGGCACACGACCTCATTAGGTGATATACAGGTAGCTTTTGGAAATCCGTTATAGCCCTTTGGTGCGGGTAGAGCATTATTTTCAAGTATGAATTTCTCGATTTTATCATCGATATATTCAGTAGAGATACCCGGTTTAATAAATTGTGCACCATAGTCCAATGTTCTGGCAGCCAGCTTACAGCTTTTTCGTATGCCTTCTATCTGTTCGGGGGACTTTATTATAATTCCGCTCATAACCAATAATTAAAATGAATACAAAAATGGTTAAATACAATTGTATTTCAAAACCTACTGATAAATTTGCAGAAAAAAACGATAACATAGTCATATGAAACACTCAAATAAACTTTCGGTCAAATCATACTTCATAAACCGCTTCGGGGAGCTTTCCACTTCATTCATGTTCTGGCAGATGCAGGAGATTGCATGGGAGCATGCCAACATCCTTGGCTTCGGATATAATCAGTTAAAAAAATTTAACCAGTTCTGGGTACTCTCAAGATTACTGGTAAAAATTTCCTGCCGGCCTGTATGGACCGATAATCTTACACTTGAAACCTGGTCGAGAGGAACGGACGGATTTTACGGGTATCGCGACTTTAATTTCATTGACAACAGAGGCAACAATATTATTCAGGCTACAAGTAACTGGCTTTTGCTGGACTCCCAAAGCAAGCGGATTGTAAGGCTCGGCAAATTCAAGCAATTCCCTGAATACAGGGAAAGTATTTTAGGCATTAACCCTTCTAAGATAAAACCACCCCACTGTAATAAAAAACCTGAATTCACACCGGTACTTTTTAATGAGATCGATATAAATCAACATTTTAACAGCGGGAGGTATTTGGAAAGGATAATCGACAGCTATCCTTTTGACTTTCATGAAAAATACACACTGGCGGAGTTTGAAGTAAATTTTTTAAAAGAAGGAAGGCCGGTCGATAAATTAACAGTATTAAAGCAACAAGTGGACAATTTCGTTCATCTTTGCAGCGTAACCCGTGAATGTGACTCTGTTGATCTTATACGCGCCAGATTAGTATGGAGGAAAAGGTGATATATAATTTTCAGCAATAAAAAATTATAAACATATTATATTTTATATTGGTTTTAAGAAAAACAATATTTCCGCGAAGGGGAATAATTATAATTTTCCGGTTACCAACTTCCTGCTATACCATCTTAATTTGTAAGTAAATCCAATACCTTTTCTATTTTTTCATTCATGGGCATATTACCATCAATCCAGTGAATTTTTGTTCCCCGTTTTTCCATGCCCCTGAACCATGTCATCTGCCGTTTTGCGAACTGATGAATAGCTATTTCCAGCTTTTCAAACATCTCCCGGTATGACAACTCACCTATTAAGTAAAAAGTAAGATATTTATATTCAAGCCCGTAATAAATAAGCTGACGGGGAGTAAGTCCTGAATCCAACAATTGTCTTACCTCCTCTAACATACCTTCTTCAAGGCGCTGTTTTAGTCGTTCCGTTATCCTTTGTCTTCTGTTATCCCTGTCAAATTTTACGCCTATGTTCATACTGTTGATTTCCGGCATGTGAATATCCAGTTGGGGATTATCACGGTAATATAACTCAATCTCGATTGCACGGATTGCTCTTCGTCTGGTTTCGATATCGGTTTTATTATGTAATTTAGGCTTCAGTTGGCTCAGAATATCAATAAGCTCCTTTTTTGTTTTTAATTCCAATTCTTTTCTCAATTCTTTATTCGGGGGAACATGTATAAGTTTATAATCCTTCAGTACAGCTTCCAGATACAATCCGGTTCCCCCGCACATCAGCGGGAATCTGTTCCTCGACCGTATATCTTTAAAAACCTTAATGAAATCTGACTGAAAACAACAGACATTATAATGCTTTCCGGCATCTTCAATGTCTATCAAATGTGCAGGAATTTTGACATCATTTACGATATAATCATTGTAATCCTTGCCTGTCCCTATATCCATGCCCCGGTAAACCTGGCGTGAATCGGCTGAAATTATCTCGCCGTCAATCTGTGCAGCTATCCGTGATGCCAGTCTCGTCTTTCCTGACGCCGTGGGGCCAAGAATTGTTAAAAGGTTATATTTTCTTTTTCTTTCCTGCATTTAATCAGTTCATTAAAAATGCCGGTAATCATTGTTTAAAAAAGTATGTCGGCAAATTATAAACAACAAAGCAATCATGAAGTAATTCTCAAACTTTAAGGATAATCTACAATAAAATACAATTATCCATCAGCCTTTCCAGTCCGCCTGAAATAATGCAATGAATCGCCCCACTCCCCATATCCAATCTCATTGTCAGCCAGATCTATACGTACTTTAGTGCAATTTTTGCACATTATCTCATCTTCATCCAGGCATGGCTTATCTTCATAAAGCAGGTACTCTCTACGATATTTATGCGGTGTAATATTTGGCATTATAACATTTGCACCGACAGCCAGTGCTTTTTCCCTTCCCAACGGATCAATAGCCTGCAAAGCAGTAGTAGCTGCAATATTAATATCAGGCATTAACAGTCGCAGTGCAGCAATCATGTTCAATGCCAACTCAAATCTCTCTTTTTTACTATTCAGAAGATACCGGTATTCATACAATGGAGTTTGTTCATGCTCAATATATGGTCCCATACCGCACATATCGATATCAATATCCTTAAAAAACAACAGATCACCTGCCAAATGATCAAGAGTCTGAAACGGAAGACCGATCATCCCCCCTGTCCCAACCTGATAGCCGGTTTCCTTCAGATTAAAAAGAGCTTCTACTCTATTTTTGTATGAATGTTTTTCATTGTTGGGATGTATCTTATAATATAATTGCTCATCTGATGATTCAATGCGCAGTAAATACCTGTGAGCACCGCTTTCTCTCCATCGCAGAAATGTTTCCCTGCTTTGCTCACCACAACATAAAGTAATGCCAAGTTCATTATTTGAAAGTTGTTTTATCCTTTTCAGCAAAGTGTCTACACGGTTCACGAATAAAGGTGATGATAACTCACCAGACTGTAGCACAACAGAAGCAAAACGGTTTTCCCATGCATAACGGCACACTTCAAGTATTTCATCATCAGTAAGATTGTAGCGTCGTACAGCTTCGTTACTTTTCCTTATACCACAATATAGACAATCCTTAGAACAAACGTTCGAAAACTCAAGCAATCCCCTGAAATAAACTTTATTGCCAACTACTTCATTTCTTATTTCCGCAGCCTTTTTAAGAAAAGCCCTCCTTTCATCTCCTTCAAGACCCAAAAGAAACGCCAACTCCTCCCTGTCAAATTCCCTATTATTTAAAAGACTATTCAAATTCATAATTACCAAAAATAGTCACTTTTTATTTATGGTAGTGAATTCAAGAAAAATATATTAATTTTGAGATAAATTATAAAATTTTAAACAGATGAAACATGAGGGTGGAGTTAAATTTTAATGGCTCCCTCACAAAAGAGAATGAATATAAATGGTGATTGAAATGAAAATTTTAAAAATCTTGACTGATTAACAAATTGATTTATAAATATTTAATTTAATTATATTCACATGAAAGAATTAAAATTCAAATATTGGAAAGATGGAAATTTCTGGACAGGATATATGGAACTCTTCCCTGATTATTGGACTCAGGGAGAAACAGAAGAAGAGCTTCAAAACAACCTCAAGGTAATATATAAGGATCTTACAAGTGGTGAATTACCTAATCCAATTAAGGAAGGAATATTAAAGATTGCATGAAACGCTGAAAACTTATTAAAATTTTGGAAGGTATGGGCTGTATCCTTATCCAACATGGTGGAAATCATGATTGGCATCAAAATTCTGATACCGGTTCTTTTCAACCTATACCAAGACATAATGACATTAATGAAAAACTAGCAAAAAAAATAATAAAACGACTACAAAATTATTGAATTACCTTACCATGAAGTAACTCTAAAAAGAATTCTGGAAACCACTCAGTCTTACATAAGTCTAATTATTAATGAGTTTGGTCTAAAAAGGCGCCTTGCGTCCTTTTCAGACAAATCTATAAAATTTATAAAACTGATTTTCAACTACATACAAAAGACTTAAAAAAATTTATAAACAAAAATTTTAATTTTTATACTGAACTCATTAATAAAATAAAAATATGAAGGCACCAAAGACATTTCGTTTGCACATCGGAATTTTCGGGCGTCGAAATGCCGGCAAATCAAGCATCTTAAATGCATTAACTCATCAGGATGTTTCTATCGTTTCAGAAATACCTGGAACAACTACCGATCCGGTTGAAAAGCCCATGGAGCTGCTTCCGCTGGGACCTGTATTATTTATTGACACAGCAGGAATTGATGATTTAGGGGACCTGGGAGTTAAAAGAGTTGCCAGAACATTATCAGTATTTGACCGTACAGATATCGGAATGATAATCAGCAATTTCGCAGAGTGGGGCGAGTATGAGCATCGTATCATAGATGAGTTGAAAACAAGGGATATACCTTTTATAGTTGTATTCAACAAGACAGATATTTATCAGGAGAATAGTGATATAACCAGACAACTTATAAATAAAAAAGTAAAATATATATTCACCTCTGCAACAAGAGGTACAGGCATGCTTGGATTGCGGGAGTTGCTGCTCAAAACAGCACCATCAGATTATATAAACCGGCCTGCTATTCTCGCCGATCTTGTTGGTCCGGGAGAAGCTGCGGTCCTTGTTGTGCCCATCGACAAAGAAGCTCCTAAAGGACGGCTGATTCTTCCTCAGGTGCAAAGCATAAGGGATTTGCTCGATAATGACTCATTCTGCGTTGTAGTAAGGGACAGGGAATTACCCCAGGCACTGGAAAGACTTAACAAACCACCAAAACTTGTGGTTACTGATTCACAGGCTTTCCTGAAAGTAACGGAGGAAACTCCGCCCAACATTCCCTTGACCTCCTTCTCGATACTTTTTGCCCGTTTCCAGGGAGATCTTACAGAGATGGTACGCGGTGCAATGACTATAGACAAATTAAAAACGGGCGATAAAATACTAATCGCCGAAGCCTGTTCTCATCATCCTATCGAAGATGACATAGGTACAGTGAAAATTCCCCACTGGCTGAACAACTATGTCGGAGGTAAACTGGCAATCGACCATGTAAGAGGACATGACTTCCCTGAAAATATCACGGAATATAAACTTATTATTCACTGTGGTGCATGTATGTGGAACCGACGTACCATGCTCAGCAGGATCATGAAAGCCATGAAAGCCGGAGTTCCCATAACCAATTACGGACTTACAATTGCCTATTCACTGGGAATTTTTGAGCGTGCTCTGGAACCATTCCCCTCAGCCTTGGAGGTATATCGCTCAAAAAGATAAACTGCATTAATTAGAATAAAAAAAATAAAAAATCTCTTTAAACGATATATTTCATAAGCTATCATAATTATAAGTTATGATCAACAACCACATCTACCGAAAAAGGATGATACTCAACATGATCAGATATTGCAAGAACATCCAGTCCTTCCTGCCAGGCCTCCTGAACCCTCACATTAGGCCATACATGGCCATAAACGACACAACTATAAACAATTTAATTTTTAACATAATCCTATTGATTTAATTTGTACTACCCAAAAAAATACTATCAGCCAATTATTTCAAAGCTACAAAAAATCTGTTTAAAATAAATTGCTAAATTATTTGAATTTAATTTTAATAAAAAGCTAATAATATGAACAAAAAAATTACCATTATCGGGACAAAACCTAAGACAGCGGGATAAAACACTTTATAAAGTTATTTTTATTTATTCGAGAACGTCTTATCATCATCTTCTATTTGTTTTCTGAAAAAGCCAAAAAATATGATTTTCCCGTTAATATCTTTTTTTAGCAACTTAAGATAATTCTTTTGAACTGAATATTGAAATTTTTCACTTTTTGAGTTATCGCAGGGAGAAGAGAGCTTGAGGAAATTTCCTGACAGCCTCCAGTTGTATAATCCCATATCTTCCCAGAAACTAACTTCAAGATTTGAATCTTGATTTACTATTCCACGACTGTCAAATTCCATTTCCAGAAACAGCTTATCCTTAATTAACTTATCTTGCTTTACATTAATAAGTTCATCTCCCGGTTCAGTGTAATATTCGAAGAGCAACCATCTGCCAATTATTTTTTGTGACGGCCGCAAAAAAATTTCAGCGGACTGAATCCACTGTCTAAACCGTGATAATAAAGATAAATATCTCATAACTGGTTTTACAAATATTTTTGACAATATTTTATCCATAAAGTTTAAACAGAATTAAAATTCAAAAAGAAAAATATAATATTTGCTATCTTTTTATATTTTCTTACTTTAGTCATAAACGGGATGTAAATATAAATTCTGCATTATTTCATCCTCATTTATTTTACATGTTTTTGTTTCCGGTTATACTGAAACGTATTTTAGAACAAACATAACACAGTAAGCAGATTAGAATGATTTAAAATATGAATACAAAAAAATACTACTATGGAAAAAATTTTATCAAATGAATTCTGGGAAGCACTATTATCAGATGTACAAAAATGGATAATCTCCGAATTACCGGGTCTTCTGATAATTATTATTGCGCTTATTATTGGGTTCCGTATACTATCAGCCCTCTTAAAAAGGACGAAAAAAATCTTAGTTCATAGGGCATCAAAAAGTGAAAAGGGTAATGCCGCAGAAACAGAGAAAAGAATAAATACACTTATAGGAATCCTCTCAGGGGCTATTAAAATTGTTTTATGGATTATTTTTATTTTGATCCTTCTTCAAAAATTCGGAGTAAATATAGGACCATTACTGGCAGGTGCAGGAATTATAGGAGTTGCCGTCGGCTTTGGATCCCAGGAACTGGTAAGGGATTTTTTATCTGGATTTTTCATATTACTCGAAAATCAAATCCGTGAAGGTGATGTTGCTGTCATAAATGGAACAGGAGGTCTTGTGGAGAGCATTGAATTGCGGACAATAACACTGCGCGATTTCTCAGGAGTTATACATATTTTCCAAAACGGGAAAATTAATACTATATCAAATATGACAAAAGGATGGTCGGCCATGGTTTTTGATATTGGCGTAGCCTATAAAGAAAATGTCGATAATGTAATAAATGTGATGAAAGAGGTCGGTGATGATCTTCAAAAAGACTCCGAGTTCGGTAGCGACATCATTGAACCAATTGAAATATTCGGTCTTGATCAGTTTGCTGACAGTGCTGTTGTAATAAAAGCCCGGATTAAAACCAAACCTATAAGACAATGGACTATCGGCAGAGAATACCGGAAACGGCTTAAAATAGCATTTGACGAAAAAAATATTGAAATACCATTTCCACATACAACTGTTTATTGGGGAGAAGAGATCAAACCGCTCAGAATGGAGGTAAATGACAAAAGCCGGTTGTCAAAATAATAAACATAATAAAAAAGGAGCAGGGCTACCAAAATATCTAAATAAAAAGCCCAAGCCTTTCACTTATTATTGTAGCTAACAATTATAATCAATATGTGCAACCCCTGAAAGAAGTAAAATTCTTTATTTACAGCCAACAAGGAACTTTACTTTTATACTCCATGTATTTCTTTCCAAAATTATTTTCCATGATTGCCTCCTCCGGAATTATATATAGAAAATGCAGAACGTATGCAAACACAAAAGAAATAAAAAATGATATAAGTGATCCCGAAAGCAATGAGCACCCCAGAATAATCAATACCATTCCCAGATAAATGGGATTTCTGGAATATCTGAAGGGACCTCTTATAATAAAGGTGGTAGGAGTCTCAAAAGGCTTTATAGTGGTTTCATACTTTTTTATAAGCCGGTCGGTATAAAGATTTAAATATATTCCAGCAATTACTGGAATTATTCCGAACCATCTGACAGGCGAATTATATATAAACCAAACCGGGACCGTAAAATGTATTATTGCAACGGTTAACAATGCTATCTGAAAAACTCGTGGTGGTAATATTTTTGTTTTCATTTGTTTTATTAGAATTTCATTTTTACTTTAACAAAAATAGATGGATTTATCAGGATAAAATAACCGTAAAAAAGAAAATAATACTCCCAAATAGTAATATTTTATTTTGATATATTCTTGAGTTCAGTATAAAAACTAAAATTTTTATTGATTAATACTTTATGTTATTTTATAAATGTCTAAAAATCAGTTTAATAAATTTTTTAAATTTGCCTA
>CAZTAL010000088.1:0-9897 GCA_964611525.1 uncultured Prolixibacteraceae bacterium | reverse complement strand
AACTAAAATTTTTATTGATTAATACTTTATGCTATTTTATAAATGTCTAAAAATCAGTTTAATAAATTTTTTAAATTTGCCTAAAAAGGGCGCGAAGCGCCTTTTTAGACTAGACTCATTATTGTTTATTTTAATTTTTATTTGCCTTTTACTTTGACTACCTGCTTAATACGATAAGGCTTTTTACGTTGTGATTCATAATATGTACGCATAAGCAATTCAGCTATTATCCCGATAGTGATAAATTGTATTCCACCCATTACAAGCAGTATGCCAAGTAAAAGAAGAGGCTTCCCCCAAATATCGCGGCCTAAAATTTTTAGCAGCAGCATGTAAAGATTTATGATTATACCTATGCTAAGGGTAATAATACCAAGACCACCAAAAAAATGCATCGGACGTTGAAGATATTTCTTGAAAAACAACATAAGGATCAAATCACTTATAACGCGGGTAGTCCTGCTAAGATTATATTTAGAGTTTCCGTATTTTCTTGGCCTGTGGTTTACATCAACCTGTGTAATGCGAGTAGCCCCCTCTAAAGTAATAAGTACCGGAATGAACCTGTGAAGTTCTCCGTAGAGATGGATATTTTTAATTGTTTCCCGGGAAAAAATTTTAAGTGTACAACCAAGATCCTTCATTTTTGTCCCGGTCGATTTTCTTATCATATAATTTGCGATCTTTGAAGGTATCTTGCGTAAAAACATTCCGTCTTTCCTGCTACTCCTTATGCCGGCTACCATATCCCATTCCTCTTCTTCTGCCATTTTCAACATGCGGGGAATATCAGAAGGATCATTTTGCAGGTCGCCGTCAATTAAGGCTACAAAATCTCCTTCGGCATGATCTATGCCTGCCTGAAGAGCAGAGCTTTGTCCGTAGTTACGTTTTAATTCAACAAGTGTAAAGCGTTCATCATTGATTTTTAATATCTCGGACGGAGTTCCGTCTGTAGAACCGTCATCTACAAATATTGCTTCAAAGTCTATCCCTTCCAGAGCGGTTATTATCTGTTCCGAAAGAGGTTTTATGTTTGGTTTTTCGTTAAAGACACATATGACCAGAGAAAGTTTCTTCTTCATTGTAAAGTGTAAATATTTCTATATTAATCTGTTGTCCAGTAAGACCGAGTCTGTCACGATTTCCTGATTATTATATGAATACTAAATTAATACTATCCCGCTATATTAAATTTCCATGCAAATGTAAATCTGGCAGTATTATGTTGCCAGCTACGCAGACCGTAAATATACTGGAATTTAATTGCTTTTTTTGCAAAATCTTTTCTGATATCAAAATTAAGCTGCATAGGTCTGTCGCGCTCGTTTTTGTATCCTGAGTAGCCCGACAGTGCTGCAGAGAATGATAACTCATGCCTGCTGAAATCGGCGCCAAGCTGATACATTAAAGCATCATTTTGAAGCCTTAACTCGTCGTTGGTCTGCCATGAATAAAATCCGAGTCCACAGAAAGGTCTGAATATCCCCCCGGCTTCCTTACCATAGCTCTTTGAGAAGCTAAGGTCAAAAAAATAACCGGGACTATCTGAGTAGCGTGCTGCGGCTAACTGACTGCCTGAAGCAGTTTTTGTGCCGAAACGGAATAAGGTGTTCGGGAATTTACGTTCTTTCACTATCTGGATATGGGTACAAAAATATAAGTCACCAAAAGCTATTCCCTTTCCATCCTTATCGCGTGATATACGTTCATTTCTTATTTTTTCGGAAAAGGCGAAATGTTCAATGGCTACACCATAAATTTCAACAGCAATCTTATTGTGTGCAAAAGGAATGAAGGTCCTGAGGGAAATGTCCTGTGTGGGATCGCCTTTTAGAAAATGACCTGATGTGGTTATGCTAATTTCCGGAGATCCTGTGATCAGTCCCTTTTTTACGGGCGGCACGGGCAGGGCGTTGGGACCAAGATATCCAGGGCTGATTTTCATATAGTTTCTCCAGCCGGGATCACCCGGTTCCCAGTCGTGCAGATCATTCCACCATCCATAGTCTGCATCCGGATCCTGTCCGAAAGAGAAAACAGGTAATAATAAAAATATCATAATCATTAACCTCATTCTCATTCTTTTGGAGATTTTATTATTTGAAAAATGAGTGCGCTAATAAAAATATGTTTTGTCATTAAATCTCGTGAGATTTTAATTACATCAAAATTTAAATAATTGATATACAAGATTTTATAAATTTTTTATTATTTTCATCATTAATTATTTTTTCCTGATTTTTATTTTTCAATAAAGGTTCAAAAGTAGTTCACATTAATTTGCAGAAATTTTTTGTATTCACATAAAAATTTCGACAGAATGTTGGTAAATTTTACTATAGTGTGAATAAAGGAATATTACTTTATTGACAAGCACTCATATTTTTTCTGTGGCGGCAGGTAGTGATACTTTAAACAGGCTATTCCAATTCCAGTTTCTGTTTTATATGCAAGGGAATGGCATCTTTATGAACCATTATACACATAGTTTTGTATCTCATATAAGGTTTTGATGCATAGAGATACCCATTGTACTGATTATAATCCCCCCATGAATTCTTTACTTTGTAAAAAATTTTGCCGTTTTGATCTTTCGCATACCCTATTATGTGCATGCCGTGGTCATCTGTTGTCTGGAAATTATTAAATGCAATTTGTCTCATCTCCTGTGTTACTTCAAGTTCAGGAACGGGTTTTTCTAATTTGTAGAGTTCATTTTCACGTTCTCTTTCAGGTAGTGATTCCCATCGTGCTATTTCGGCATCTGACATTTCTTTTTCAGGGGCGACGGGCATTACGGCAATTCCTTTATTGCTCGAAGCAAATCCTTTTTCACTGACGTCTGAAGCCCATGCTACAGTATAACCGTTGTTAAGTGAATAGTCAATTATTTCTTCAAGTTCTTTCATGGGAACGTTGTATACTTCGTCCCATGACCAGTTATCCGGAATTTCAATAATAAATTTAGAATAGAAGGGGTGGTGTGTATAAGAAGTGATTTCTACATAGTCATTCATGTTCAGCCCTATAAAATCGTCGGCAAAACTTTGAGGAGTATATCGTTTGCCTTCGTATTCAAACTGTTTGGGCAACTCGCCAAGATATGAATCAAGGATTAAGGTATAGGCTTCATTCCATGCTGTAGTCAGTTTTTTATTTTTATTTTCTACAACTGCATCAACAAATTCACGTAAAACACGATCCATCTCTCCATGAACATGTTGTTCTTCCCCGTATTCCAGTCCGTCATAAATCGACTCTGGTACTATGCCATATTTTGAAATTATGTTGGTTACATCATGGAAAGCACCTCCGGGAGAAAAATTGAGATTTCCATGCAGGCGGACATGCTTTATGGCTTTTTCAGAATATGTATGCCAAACGATAAACATTTCCGAGAGGTTGACCTTAGGCTTTCCTAACCGGAGCATCTCTGATTCGAGAAAAGATAAGCCTGAAAATGACCAGCATGTGCCGGAACGGTGCTGATCTTGTACCGGAGTTGCCGGCAAAATCAATACATCTTCAAATTTATATCCCGATTTTTTGTCTTTTTTCTTGTCGTCTTCGGCGAAGGTTGTTAGTGAGGAAGATAAAATTACAACTGTGATTATTATATTTATTAATTTGTGCATTTTATAAATCATTTATGAGTTCTGTAAAAAAATTAAAATTTATATTTATAAAATCTTTATGTTTTTTGTATATAATTGAAAATCAGTTTGATAAATTTTTATAATTTGTCTGACAAAAACGCGAAGCACCTTTTTCAGATTATACTTATTTATAAGCTTAGTGTAATAACTTTTAAAAATTCAGTTTATTGTTTCTGTCCTTCAGGCGGAATTTAAACTCATTTGTGTAAATAATTTCTTTTTATAAATTGCGGCTTTGCTACAAAATAGTTTTTTAACATGCCCAAAAATAATAATTTAAATTTCTTGAAAAAAATAATTTTGTCTGACTATTTTTATTTTAGATTTTTAGGTATTAAAAATAACAAAATTTAATAATTTGCCATGAAATGAGTGAGTTCAGTATAAAAAATAAAATTCTAATTAAAAAATGAGTTCAGTATAAAAATTAAAATTTTTATTGATTAATACCTTATGTTATTTTATAACTATCAGATTTTTAACAACTTGCTTTTTAAGCATAAAAAAAGTGTCGAAAACAGGAGAGCGCGAAGCGCCTTTTTGGACCGACCTCATGAGTAATTTTTTAAATAATGTGAATGAATCATTATACTGTTTCTATTTAATGTTATTTTTGTTGATAATGTATTAAGAAATGAAGAAAGTATTGATAATATTATCTTTTTTGTTGGGTGCATCCTTCGTGTCGCAAGCACAATTAAATATAAATCATTATATCAGGGTAGGGCGTACACGGATTTCCATAGGTAATTTTACCGGCGCTATTGAATACTTTAATATAGTAATCAAATTCCGTCCTTATTTGCCTGAAGCATATTTTTACAGGGGGGTGTCAAAGCATGAACTTGAAGATTTCCGTGGTGCAATAAATGACTATAACAAAGCTATTGATATAAAACCGTTTTATCCCCAGGCTTATATGAACCGTGGAATGGCTTATCACAGTTTAAAGTATTTTGAAAAGGCAATAGAAGATTATAACAAGGCTTTGGAGTTTGATCCCGATAACGAATCAATTTATAATAATCGTGGTATCGCCAAGTTGTCACAGAAAAATATCGAGGGTGCCATTGCTGATTATGATAAGGCGCTGGAGATAAATCCAAAATCGACTCATGCTTTAATGAATAGAAGCAACGCCAGAATAGTAGAGGGTAATACGGAGAAGGCCATTAAGGATCTGAATAAGGTAATAACCATACGTCCCCATTTTGCCAGTGCATATCTTAACCGTGGACTTGCACGATTTGAGATGGAAGATTATGCTTCTGCTCTGCGCGACTATGATCAGTGTATTAAGTTTGATCCTGAGAATGCCCTTGCTTATAATAACAGGGGTATTGTAAAACATAAACTGGAAGATTATGAAGGAGCGATCATGGATTATAATATGGCCCTGAAGTTGAATTCTGAAATGGCAAGTGCGTATTTTAACAGGGCTATGGCCAGGGAGATACTGGGTCGCGAGGGGTATGAAAAGGATTACGAGATTGCTGCCCGGCTTAATCCACGGTTTGACCTGGAAAGCCGCAGACTGGATGCGAGACAGCTCGCTCAGCGACAACAAAGCAGTCAGGGACAGTCACAACAAGGAACGGGGAGCTCTTCAGCAGGACAAGGTCAGACAGGTACACAACAAACTACCGCAAAACAACAAGATGATGATAATAAAGAAGAGGAAGAAAGACAACAGCAGCAACGCCGCAGGATCAACCTGATTGTTGAGGATACACGTGATCTGCCAACAGAAGATGAAGAGGTAGATGACGGGAGGATTCAAAACAGAAACATAGCAATAGACCTTCAGTCTATATTTATCGTTTCGGCATTCGAGAAGAATTCGGTAGACTATGAAAGGTTTCAGTATTATAATATGACAATAGAAGATATTAATGAAAAAAATAATTATAATCCACTCATGACAATAACCAATAAACCTGTTGATGAATACCATGAGGTTTTTGAAAATTTCGTGCTCTATTTTAATGCCCGGCTTGAAATAAACAAAAGCAGTCATAATTACCTCAGCCGTGGTATATTCAGAAGTCTGACAGGAAATTATAATGCAGCCCTGGAGGACATGGACAGTGCTATTATTATTGATAGTAAGCAGGCAATTGCTTATTTTTCAAGAGGTAATTGTCGTTACAAGATGTTGGAACAAATTGAATCTCTTTCAGAAACTCATGATGAAGTCGTAATTTCTGTAAATGAAACGGTCATGGATGAACCCGACAAACAGCCCATGGCTATACCTGAATATAATAAAATAATGGATGATTACCAGACCTTGCTTTATCTAAAAAGTGATTTCTTTTTTGGTTACTATAACCGGGCATATATAAAACTGAGGCTACAAAGATATAAAAGTGCTATTGAAGATTTGAATAAAGCAATTGAACTGGAACCGGAATTTGCAGAAGCATATTTTAACCGTGGGCTTACTAAAATTTATCTTAATGATATTGAAGGCGGAGCCCTGGATTTGAGTCGCGCCGGAGAACTGGGAATTTATGGTGCTTATAACATTATTAAACGTTATTGCAATTAAAAAGATATTTACTTTAGGATCTAAAATTTATTAATTACTATTTATGATTTATTATTTTTGTTAATGATTTATCAGGTCTGATATTAACTATTTAAAATTATTGATATGAGAAAAATATTTATTACTGCCGTAATTATGTCATTGAGCACTTCTCTTGTTTGGTCGCAGCCGAAAGTGCTATTAAATAATAAACCCGCTGAAAAGAAAGTTGATGTTCTTATTGGCGGGGATCTGTTTACTTCATATATCTATCCGGATGATATAAAAAAGCCGGTACTATGGCCTGTGATTACTCCAGAGGGTAATGAAGTTACACGTCAGTTTCCATTGAAAACAAAGGCCGGAGAGCGTGCGGATCATCCTCATCATGTTGGTATATGGTTAAATTATGGAGATGTAAACGGACTCGATTTCTGGAATAATTCGGAAGCGATACCGAAAGAAAGAGCAGATAAGTATGGTACTATTTATCATGAAGATATTAAGAAAACTGAAAGTGGCAGGGGAGAGGGTAATCTGACTACTAATGCTGTATGGAAGGATAGCCATGGCAATATATTACTCGATGAAGTTACGGAATATACCTTCTCTGTAGATGGTAAAATCAGGATAATAGACCGTGTTACTACACTTAAAGCCGTTAACGGTAAAGTTAAAATAACTGATAATAAAGAAGGAATGTTTGCCATAAGGGTTACCAGGGAGTTGGAATTACCCGCTTCCGGAAATGTAAAAGTAGTGGATTCACATGGAAATGTTACAACAATAAATGCTTCTGAAGAACAGGTCGCTACAGGTGATTATCTCAGCAGTGAGGGTATCACTGGGGGTGAAGTGTGGGGAACACGTGCACGGTGGATGAAACTCTCAGGTGTAATAAATAGTGAAATGGTTGCTATCGTTATTTTTGACCATCCTGCTAATGCTGGATATCCTACTTATTGGCATGCAAGAGGCTATGGATTATTTTCTGCTAATCCTCTCGGACAAAAAATATTTTCAGAAGGAAAAGAGGAGATGAATTTTGTAATTGAAGACAGGGAGTCGGCAACATTCCGTTTTCGTCTGGCTGTCTTTCCCGGTGATCCCTCAGTTGAGGAGATTGAGAAAATAGCCGGCGAGTTTGAGAGTAAAATATAAATGGCCCTTAACTATATCTGGATATTTTTTTTCTTCACGGCCTTTATCATCGGACTAGTACGATTGATTTTTATGGGCGATGCCGAAGTGTTCCCTGAAATGGTGAATGCAACTTTTGATATGGCTAAAACAGGGTTTGAAATATCATTGGGACTGACCGGTGTTTTGACTCTTTGGATGGGTATTATGAGGATAGGGGAGAGGGGAGGCATTGTTAAAGTATTTTCCCGTATTATTGGTCCTTTTTTCAATAAGCTTTTTCCTGAACTGGGTAAGTCACATCCGGCTTATGGTTCAATAATGATGAATATTACAGCTAATATGCTGAACCTGGACAATGCGGCAACACCTACCGGATTACAGGCTATGAAGGAGATGCAGCTTACTAATCCTGATAAAAATGTTGCATCAAATGCCCAGATAATGTTTCTGGTGCTGAATACTTCGGGACTGACATTGCTTCCTATAAGTATTATGGTATACCGTGCACAAATGGGGGCAGTTAATCCCGCTGACATTTTTGTCCCCATACTCCTTGCAACTTATTTTTCTACCCTTGCGGGAATGATTTCAGTTGCCATTTATCAAAAAATTAACCTTTTCGATAAAACAGTGTTTTTATATCTTGGGGGACTGACACTTTTTATTGTTGGTGTTATATGGTATTTTTCTACCCTTGATAAAGAGGCTATAACTCAGGTATCTAACCTGTCAAGCAATTTTTTGCTTTTTTCAGTTATCATTGTCTTTATCTTAATGGCGATAATAAAAAAGGTAAATGTATATGAAGCTTTTATAGATGGAGCAAAAGATGGATTCAAAACAGCGGTAAAAATTATTCCGTACTTAGTGGCTATTCTTGTTGCTATAGGTGTTTTCAGGGCCTCGGGGGCAATGGAATGGTTTATCTCAGGATTTACATGGATATTTGACCAGGCTGGTATAAATACAGATTTTACTCCTGCATTGCCGACTGCCATTATGAAGCCTCTTAGTGGTAGCGGTGCAAGGGGAATGATGGTTGATGCAATGAATACATATGGAGCTGATTCATTTGTCGGACGCGTGGCAAGTACTGTGCAGGGAGCTACTGATACTACCTTTTATATTCTTGCAGTATATTTTGGTTCGGTTGGGATAAAAAATACGCGTTATGCTGTTGTATGCGGATTAATTGCAGATTTTACCGGAATAATGGCAGCAATATTTCTTGCATATCTCTTCTTTCATTAAAAATTATTAAATTTTGATTTATTATCCCCGGCATAAATGCTAAGGCAAAGTATACTGCATCAAACAAAGGCTTTCGCCCAAAAACTATTTTTTTTCCGGACAGTAATAGTTTTAAATGTTAATGCCCGGGACTAAAGATAATTTTCCATATAAAATTTTTGATTTCATATATGAGTTCAGTATAAAAACTAAAATTTTTATTGATTAATACTTTATGTTATTTTATAAATGTCTAAAAATCAGCTTAATAAATTTTTTAAATTTGCCTAAAAAGGGCGCGAAGCGCCTTTTTAGACTTGGCTCATATATAAATGCAGGGGCTAAGAAAATCTCTGTTTGTTAAAAAGAATTCACTACTCGTCTTATTTCTACAAGCTTTTTCAACAGCGATTCCAGTAAATCCAGTTGCAGCATGTTGGCACCGTCAGATTTTGCGGAAGGCGGGTGGGGATGAGTTTCAATGAAGATTCCATCTACTCCGGATGCAATACCTGCCCGGGCAATTGTTTCAATCATGTCGGGACGGCCGCCTGTTACACCGCTTGATTGGTTGGGCTGCTGTAGCGAGTGAGTTATATCCAGCACAACAGGGACTTTCATTTTTTGCATTTCGGGAATGCCCCTGAAATCAATAACCAAATCCTGATATCCGAAAGTTGTTCCGCGTTCGGTCAGGATAATTTTATCGTTACCGCTTTTTCTGATTTTATTTATCGCAAACTGCATAGCATTTGGTGATAGAAACTGACCTTTTTTAATATTTACTGTTTTGCCCGTGTGTGCCGCTGCAACCAAGATATCTGTCTGGCGGCATAAAAAAGCAGGAATTTGCAATACATCTACATATTCAGCGGCTATTGCTGCCTCCGAGGCAGAATGAATGTCGGTAATGGTTGGAATATTAAATGAGGCAGCTACCTGATGTAATATTTTTAATGCTTTTTCATCTCCTATTCCCGTGAATGAATCCAGCAGTGACCGGTTGGCTTTACGGTAGGAGCCTTTGAAGATAAAGGGAATGCTTAAACGTTGGCTGATACCTGCAATTTTTCCGGCAATATCCAAAGCCATCTGTTCACTCTCAATAGCGCAGGGACCTGCTATCATGAAAAAGTTGTCACCATCAGAAAAGTTTAATTTCTCGATTTCCGGTATCATGATCTCGTCTTGTCTGTATTTTATAAATATTTTAAAATGATCCCAGCTTATTATTGCTAAGGCATTATTACGAAATAACCTGAACATTTAGGCTTGTTCTTTTTGCTTTTTACTGCATTAAAATTTTTCGCCATAGCTATGGCTATGCCTCAAAAT
>CAZTAL010000087.1:0-3713 GCA_964611525.1 uncultured Prolixibacteraceae bacterium | reverse complement strand
TTTTTCATTCAAAAATTGCAAAAACAAGAATGAATAAATTTTATGTGAGAGCGACGGATGGAGCGGTTCCATCTGTCAAATTTGAATTTTTAGATTTTAGGAAAATTAAAATTTATACAGATGAAAGTTGAAAGATTAAATGTATTTTTAGGTGCTTTAAACGCAACTCTTATCAATATGTTGTTTAAAATTTTAAGTGTAAAAAATCCTGTGAAGCGGTTTAAATTATAAATTGCCAATTATAATTTCTATTATAAGTGCTATATTAATTGACAAAAATTCATGCTCAAAAAACTCAAAAATATTCATTTTTTAAGGATACTCCGGATTTGTATACTTATTGCCGGTATTGTTTTTCTGTTTTGTATCTTATTGGCATTTACTTCCCTACCCTACTATGGAATACACTGGCTTGGAACCAGCAAGTCGGAACTGAAGTGGAAACCAAAAACAATTATTTTACTCGGAGGAGGAGGAATGCCGAGTGAATCGAATCTTATGCGAAGCTGGTATACGGCTATTGCTGCGAAAAGTTTTAAGCAATCAAAGGTACTTATTGCAATGCCGGGTGAATTAACCGACTCTCTCAGTACCCCAAGGCTAATGAAAAAAGAATTAGTCCTGAGAGGCACTAACAGTGAACGTATAATATACGAAAACCGGGGTACTAATACGCGTGCACAAGCACTTTTCTGTAAAGATATACTTGACACAAATAATCCAGTATTATTAGTTACATCTCCTGAACATACCCTAAGGGCAGTGCTTTGTTTCCGGGAAACAGGCTTTATAAAAGTTAATGCATTACCGGCTTTTGAAAGTGCTACCGAGGCTGACCTGACTTTCACCGATGATGAATTGGGCGGTAATCAACTCATGATCCCTGATGTAGGCAGGAATATTTCAATACGCTATCAGATATGGAATCATCTCAAATATGAAATAATCTTCGCACGTGAAATATTGGCTATTTGTTATTATAAAGTAAGAGGGTGGATTTAATGAATAAAAAAGAAATAATAAAAGAACTTAATTCAGAAATAAAAAAATGTAACCAATGCCGGCTAAGTGAAACAAGGATAAATGCTATCTGCGGTGAAGGTAATGTTGATGCCAAATTTTTTATCATAGCACAGGCACCGGGAAAACAAGAGGATTTGGCCGACAAAATGTTTGTCGGCCCGACAGGCAAAGTATTTGATGAAGTATTCAAAAAAATTAATTTGGAAAGAAATGAAGTTTATATGACCAATCTGATAAAATGTAATCTCCCCAAAAACCGCAAACCGAAACAAAAAGAAATTGAAACATGCAGTCAGTATTTGGATAAAGAGATTAAAATTATTAGCCCGGAATTTTTAATTCCATTAGGATATTATGCAACCAAATATATTTTTCGTCGTTATTGCGATGAAGATATTTCATCTTCAAATCCTATGGGTAAATTATATTTTTGTGACGGAATAAAAATTTATCCTGTGCAGCATCCAACTTCGATCATTTTTAATCCGTCAAACAAAGAAATAATGGTAAATGCTTTGAAAAAAACCGATGTTTTTAAAAATAATTGTAAATGGTATCCGGTATGTCCGATGAAAAGATATTATGAAGAGGGGAAACTTGATAGAAAATGGATTGAACTTTATTGCAAGGGGGATTGGGAAAATTGTGTAAGATATCAGATGGAAGAAACCGGTCAGTATCACCCCGACAATATGCTCCCCAACGGAGAGATATGTGAGAAACTGAGGTAAAACCTTCATTCAATCCTGAGAATCTTACCTGCTCCCCATTCAATATAATCATCTCCATATTCCTCTGCAAATGCCTCCCTGACCATGTCACCGGTGCAATGTGACGGACCAACTTTTTTTACTCCCAGTTCCCTGAATTCTTTAACCACGCTAACAGGGGGATGATGAAAACCTCCGGCAACAAAATATACGCTATCCCTGTCCATGAGTTTTTTAGCCGTTTCAACAATCCGCACAATTCCCGGATGAGCACAGCCGGTTAACACTATCATTCCTTTTTTTGTATCTAAAATTAAAGACTGCTCTTCCGGAGGCCCGCTAAGTTCACCGGTCGAATAAACACCGCCGGAAATCTTTTTTGCTTCCGATATTTCTTCACACTCAGCGCCTTGGTCAGTTATCATATCTTTAATGGATGAAGGGAAGGACACTGTTATAAATACAGTAACCTCATTATTTTTTTTCAAAAATTCTTCCAATCCTCCTACATGATCCCAATGTTCATGTGAAATAATTACCTTATCTATGGAAGCAGGATCAATATCCATCTTTTTCAGATTATAAAGCAAAACCGAAGCATCGCCTCCGGTATCAAACAATATTTTTTCTTTCGGGGTTTCTATAACACATGCCAATCCCCATGAAGTTTTCAGTTCTTTATTTACCTGATAATTATCAAAAACCGACTTAATAATGAATTCCGGTTTTTCTTCCTGTAAATCTATTACTAAAGGAGTCATTTTTTCTGTAGTATTATTATTTGAACAAAAAGATAAAAATATAACAGCTATTATTGATATAAATAAGATTTGTCGTTTCATTTTTTATGATGCTGTTTGAATTTATTAAGATTTACTAAGTCCTGATGTCGGTGGAAATAGTATATGGATTACGGATTTCATCTTTTGGATATGACAGAATTTTTTAGAGCAGCTTTTTCAAAGTATCCTTTGATTTTATTAAATACAATATCTTTCAGACTAATATTAGCCTGTAAAAGATTTGAGGATTTCATACCATAATTAATAACCCGGTATTATAATGCCGGGTAAAAAACCCGCAATCTATGATTATTTCTCTTCAACAACAGTTTTGGTTGTTTTAACCAGATCAACCATTATCACCATAATTGCAAGAGATCCCAAAATTGCCGGTATTATGCAAACATCCTGAACGCACAGCCCGCTAAACCAGTTGCCGAAAACCGGTGTACCAAGCCATGCACCAATCCAGCCGAATATGACCTTGGAAAGAAAAGAAACGCAACCCGGCCGTACATAGAACTTAAGTAAGTAATGCAGTACTACTGCAACAACTACACTTATTAAAAGAAGAATCAAAAAACTGGTAAAATTCATGCCAATCATATTACAGCCCTCCATAAAAATTAGTTAATAATATAGTTTATCAAATTTTATAGACAACTCTAACAAAACCAACTAATTTAGTATTTAATATTTTAAAATCAAAAGATATTAGTTTAAAATAAGTTAAAACCAATTACTTAGATTTTATGAACGAAAACTGCTGACAGATAATGTGTTATGAGCTACATCTTCTAAAAACATTTTTTGAGGAGATAGTGAGCAATTATGCAACATAATACCACTTTATTATGATCGCAAACAAAATTTTATTGTGCCGAAAATGTTTTAGAAAACAACAATTATTATAATGGCATCCCTAATCAAGGGGTCACGATAAGATCCCATATTTCTATTAAGGCTGGAATCTTTTAATGAGATAAAACGAGTCATGCACTATCGTACACACAGGAGAAACATTATAAATGACGAGTTCCATCTCATACCATTAAAATGAACAATTTTAATGAGATGAAACAAACATATCTATTCCTTCTGCCGCTACTTTTGCATCGGCAATAGCCGTCACCGCATCCAGATTTACATTGACAATATCACCGCCTGCAAATATTTTTGGAATTGATGTCATGCCTTT
>CAZTAL010000086.1:0-29218 GCA_964611525.1 uncultured Prolixibacteraceae bacterium | reverse complement strand
CTGTGGGCCCAGCTGGGCTTGAACCAGCGACCCCCTGATTATGAGTCAGGTGCTCTAACCAACTGAGCTATGGGCCCTAAAAAATACGCAATTTGCTGTTTCAAAATTAGTGCAAAATAATTTATTCAACACTAATTATCATTTTAAGTAAATCAAAAACTTTTGTATCGTATAATTATCTTCAACCAAAACCTTGCCGTTTTACCTTTTCAAATTTCACCCTAAGGGTAAGGTAAAAAAATTACCCTTAGGTTAAGCCGATATTTTTTTATACGAAATTCGGACTGCAAGTTTACAACTTTACCGGAAAATACACAAACAAAATTTTTGAAAACTTTATTCCGGAATTGATGTAAAGTTTACGCCGGAATATGCACACTCTGTTTGATTTTCCGGAAATTCAGCTAAATTTGCACTAAAACCAATTAATTTATGGCACAAAAAAAATCATACGAAGAAATTAACCTAAAGCTCAAACAAGGGAAAGCTGTAATTCTTACTGCCGAAGAAGTGACTGACATGGCTAAAACAGCCGGTCCTGCAGAAATTGCACAAAAAGTGGATGTTGTGACTACTGCTACCTTCGGAGCAATGTGCTCTTCGGGAGCAATAATTAATTTCGGACATGCTGTTCCGCCAATTCGCATGGAAAAAATAATGCTGAACGGGGTTCCCTGTTACGATGGTTTAGCAGCGGTAGACGGATATATCGGCGCCAGTGCCTGTAATCCTGATAATCCGAAATATGGCGGTGCTCATGTAATACAGGACTTGCTCGAAGGAAAGGATGTTACCATTGAAGCCTGGGCAAAAGGAACCGATTGCTATCCCCGCAAGCATATCCGTACCAGAATAAACATCAATACAATAAACGAATTCACTCTTTTTAATCCTCGTAATGCATACCAGAATTATGATGCGGCTGTAAACACAACAAAAAATATTATCTACACTTATATGGGCACGCTGCTGCCTAATCTGCGAAATGCAACCTATTCAACTTCGGGAGAGCTGAGTCCTTTACTGAACGATCCGGAGCTAAGGACAATAGGTATTGGTACACGCATATTCCTTGGAGGAGCACAGGGATTCGTTGTCTGGCATGGAACACAATTCCATACTACTCAACCGAAAAACCAATATGGAATTCCTGTTACAGGCGCAGCAACTCTTGCAGTAATTGGCAATTTAAAAGAAATGTCAACCGAATACCTTAAAGCGGTATATTACGAAAAATACGGTGTCAGCATGTTTATTGGAATAGGCATTCCGATACCCATGCTCGACGAAGACATGGCACGGCGGGTATCTATAAATAACAGCCAGATAGAAACTTCTGTAGTTGATTATGGAACAGTCGGCAACCCAAAACTGGGCCATGTCTCTTATGAAGAATTGCGCTCGGGATTTATCAAAGTAAGAGGGAAAAAGATCAGGACAGCCCCTGTAGCAAGCCTGTCAAAAGCAAGGGAAATTGCAAATGAACTGAAAGACTGGCTGCAAAACGGAAAATTTGAAATCTCGAAGCCAGTTCAGCTGTTACCAAAAAATACATCTTTAAATAGTTTAAAAGAAACGGAGGAGGAAGATGATTAAAAGAAGATATATATTGAATTTCCCGCCTCAAAGTGGTGATAAACCGCTAAGCTATCATCTGGTGAAAGACTATGATATCAGGATAAACATACTGAAAGCAGAAGTTTATCCGGGGAAGCGGGGAAGTCTGCTGCTCGAAATGCAGGGTAAGAGAGATAATATTGAAAAAGGGATTAAATACCTTACTGATCACCAAGTAGTTTGTGAACCACTCGAAAAACGTATCCATTTTCAGGAAGATAAATGTATCGATTGCGGCAACTGCACGGCAGTCTGTTTCGCCGGTGCACTCACAATGAATAAGGAAACATGGAAACTGGAATTCGATAAAAATAAATGCGTAGTATGTGAATTATGCATCCCTGCCTGTCCGCTCAATTTGTTTAAAATAGATTTCAGATAAATTTTCATACTCACCAACTGGTAAAAAATATGGTTTAAAAAAAATGCCGAAACAAAAATACTATATTCGGACTTACCGTAAACAATTCAACACACACAGGTTCAGTGGATTTCAAATATCATTAAGGGAAACAGACCTTTGGATAGGTGTAAATCCTGATTCTTTTCACGAAAAAATGAAAGATTGTGTTTTGTCAAGAATAAAAGAACTTCGGGAAAATCTTGATAAATACATTAATACAGAACCTCTGTTTGCAAAAAGTCTGGAGCCATTCCAACCATCGGAAAATGCTCCGTCCGAAGCCAAAGAAATGGCTTTAGCTTCCGCTAAAGCAGGAATAGGGCCAATGGCTGCAGTAGCAGCCGTATTTGCACGTGAGGCAGGAAAAACAATACTGCAAAACTTTCCGGTAAAAGAGTTAATTATAGAAAATGGCGGCGATATTTTTGCCAATTTAAAAAATAATCTAATTATTTCAATATTTGCAGGGGAGTCTCCACTATCCGGTAAAACAGGTATTGAAATTCCCGGTGAAACAGGGAAATTGGGAATATGCACTTCTTCCGGCACAGTAGGACCTTCAATGAGTTTTGGCAAAGCCGATGCTGTTATGGTTATATGCAATGATATTCTTATTGCCGATGCCCTCGCAACAGCAATAGGTAACGAAGTCAAAGCACCCGCCGATATTGAAAGAGCATTGAAGATATCAGAAAAATATCCTGAGATCAGATCCATTTTAATTATTTGTAAAGATAAACT
Source organism: uncultured Prolixibacteraceae bacterium (assembly GCA_964611525.1). Lineage (GTDB taxonomy): Bacteria > Bacteroidota > Bacteroidia > Bacteroidales > Prolixibacteraceae > JAAYJR01. The sequence goes on along the minus strand of CAZTAL010000086.1, from coordinate 26,457 downwards.
CGGTATCAGGGGTGAGTTCCAGTTAAAATCACTGAAATGATAAAATTGGAATACCTTTATATTAATCTTTAACATTGAGACTGAAACGAAAATTAAAAACCCATAGAAAAATTATAAATCATTACAAAAATTGAATGTCAGGCTACTAAATTTTCGCACAATAAATTTTTCTTGAGATTCAATGACGAAATATATTTTTCAGAGCGGACTCAAAATTTGAACCGGATAAACTGGCATTACAAATCAACTGAACAGAATGGGAAAACCTAAAGACATAAAGGATGAATTAAAAAAACGTGTCCTGGTTATGGACGGGGCAATGGGATCGCTCCTGCAGGATTACAAGCTTACGGAAGAAGATTATCGCGGTGAACAGCATAAAAATTCCCGTTACGAGCAGCTTGGTAATAATGATATTCTTTCAATTACACGTCCTGAAATAATCTCGGAAATACATCGCAGGTATTTGGAAGCAGGAGCTGATATCATACTCACAAACACTTTCAATGCCAACCGGATCTCGCAGTCCGATTATAACATGCAGCATCTGGTATATGAGATGAATATAACTTCTGCCAGAATTGCCCGTAAGGCGGCTGATGAATATATCCGGAAAAATCCTCTGAAACCATGTTTTGTCACAGGAACAATGGGGCCTACCAATAAAACACTTTCTTTGTCGCCCGACGTGAACGATCCCGGTTACCGTACAGTTCATTTTGATGATGTTAAGAATGCTTACAGGGAGCAGGCTGAAGGACTCATCGCTGGAGGTGTTGATATCCTGCTTCTTGAAACCATTTTCGACACTCTTAACGCCAAAGCTGCTATATTTGCCATAGAAGAAATTTTTCAGGAAAAGGGCATTCGTTTGCCTCTTATGATTTCGGGTACTATCACCGATGCCAGTGGGCGGACGCTCTCTGGCCAGACCCTGGAGGCTTTTCTGAATTCGGTATCCCATGCCGACCTGCTTAGCATAGGACTAAACTGCTCAATGGGGGCAAAGGATTTGCTCCCTTATGTTAAGGAGCTTTCTGAAAAAGCGCCCTTCCATATCAGCGCCCACCCTAATGCCGGACTCCCGAACCAGTTTGGCGAATATGATGAAAACCCTGAGATAATGTCGGGTTACATCAAAAAATATCTTGACAATAGCTATGTAAATATTATAGGGGGCTGCTGTGGTACCACTCCGGAGCATATAACAAGGTTTGCCAGGCTAGCACAAAATGCAAAACCTCATATTGTAAATCCCGTTGACAGGGAAACCCGTCTAAGTGGTCTTGAACCACTGACAATCAAAAGAGAAACCAACTTTGTTAACATCGGTGAGAGATGCAACGTTGCCGGATCACTTAAATTTGCGCGGCTGATCGGTGAAAAAAAATATGAAGAAGCTGTATCAATAGCTCTCAGTCAGGTAGAAAACGGCGCACAAGTAATTGACATCAACATGGACGATGCCATGCTGGATGCAAAGAAGGAGATGGTTACTTTTCTGAACCTCATAATGTCCGAACCTGAAATAGCTAAACTTCCGGTGATGGTTGATTCCTCAAAATGGGAAGTGATTGAGGCAGGACTGAAATGCTTGCAGGGTAAAGCAATTGTAAATTCAATAAGTTTAAAGGAGGGTGAAAAAACTTTCATCGATCATGCCCGCCGGATAAAACTCTTTGGTGCGGCAGCCATAGTAATGGCTTTCGATGAAAGAGGTCAGGCAGATACTCTTGAACGCCGTATCAGTATTTGTAAAAGATCCTATGATATACTTACTGAAAAAATAAACTTCCCACCACAGGACATAATATTCGATCCGAATGTTCTTACTATAGGTACCGGAATAGAAGAACACAACAACTATGCAAATGATTTTATCAAAACCGTCGAATGGATAAAGAACAACCTTCCTCATGCTAAAACAAGTGGCGGCATAAGCAACATATCATTTTCCTTCCGGGGTAACAATGCTATTCGCGAAGCTATGCACTCGGTGTTCCTTTATCATGCCATTAACTCCGGCCTTGACATGGGCATAGTAAATCCGGGAATGCTACAGATATATGACGAAATATTCGGAGAACTGCTCGGGAGAACTGAAGACCTTATTTTGAATCGCAGGCCCGATGCTACGGAAAGGCTTCTGGAATTTACGGAGCATGTCAAACAAAAAGGTAAAACGGAACAGAAAAAGGATGACTGGCGCAATCTTTCCCTCGAAAAACGTATGGAAACGGCTCTGGTAAAAGGTATAACAGACTTTGCAGAGGAAGATATGGCAGAAGCATTGAAAAAATATCAGCCTGCACTTAAAATTATTGAAGGTCCCCTGATGGATGGAATGAACGTAGTGGGTGATCTTTTCGGCTCCGGAAAAATGTTCTTGCCCCAGGTAATCAAATCGGCAAGGGTAATGAAAAAAGCAGTAGCTTATCTTTTACCATATATTGAAGCAGATAAAGCCAGACTCAGAGAGGTCGGGCGTAAGAAAAAAATACTTCTGGCCACAGTAAAAGGTGATGTTCACGACATAGGTAAAAATATTGTAGCTGTTGTGCTTGGCTGCAACAATTATGAAATAAAAGACCTTGGAGTAATGGTCCCTGTCGAAAAAATCCTCAATTCAGCAATTGAAGAAAAAGCAGATATCATAGGTGTGAGCGGACTTATAACCCCTTCCCTGGAAATAATGACCAATATTGCAAAAGAGATGGAACGGCGAAAAATGAATATACCCCTTCTCATCGGGGGAGCCACCACCTCAAAAATCCATACTGCCGTTAAAATAGATCCCGAATATTCTCATGCAGTGATCCATGTTAAAGATGCCTCCCTTGCGGTTAATGTAGTCTCTAACCTTTTGACAAATAAAAAAAATTTTATAGAATCTGTCAAAAGAGATTACAAAGAAATCCGTAAATCACGGAAGAAGCTGAAACAACCGGAGTATCTTACTCTTGAAGAGGCAAGACAAAATAAATTACAGCCTGCGTGGAACGATTCAACATTGTACAAACCAAAATTTACAGGAATAAAATATCTAATAGATTTCCCCCTTGAGAAAATAAAGGAGTATATTGACTGGACGTTCTTCTTCCTGGCATGGAATATGAAAGGCCTTTTTCCTGATATCTTAAAAGATGAAAAACAGGGAGAAGCGGCTTCCAAACTTTTCACTGAAGCTAATGAAATGCTTGATGAGATCATTGAATACAAAATGCTGAAGGCTAACGCGGCCTCTGGAATATGGCCGGCTAATGCAGATGGTGACGATATCATTTTGTTTGAAGATGATTCGCGCCAAACAGAAGCGGGACGATTCTACCACCTTCGTCAGCAGGAAAAGAAAAAAGCCGGAATGCCTAATTTTTGCCTTTCAGATTTTGTGGCTCCGCTGGAATCGGGGAAACATGATTATTGCGGCGGATTTGCTGTAACAACAGGGATCGGCATTGAAAAATGGACAAAAAGGTATCGAAAAGATAATAACGACTATAAAGCCATAATGCTGGAGACACTGGCCGACAGGCTGAGCGAAGCATTTGCAGAATTGTTGCATGAAAAGATCAGAAAAGAATATTGGGGATATGCTCCTGATGAAAATCTCACCAAAAAAGAACTTTTAAAAGGAAAATACCAGGGTATCCGTCCGGCAGCTGGCTATCCTGCCTGCCCTGAACATTCCGAAAAAAGAAATCTTTTTAACCTTATAAAAGCTGAAAAAATTGGAATTAAGCTGACCGAACATTATGCAATGATACCCAAAGCTTCTGTGGCAGGACAATATTTTGCTCATCCGGAATCGCAATACTTCGGCGTGGGGAAAATCGGATCCGACCAAATTGCTGATTATGCTCACCGGAAAAAAAAATCAATAAAATTTATCGAAAAATTCCTTCCTTCTAATTTGAATTACGAACCAGACCCTAAAACACAGTCTTAAAAGTCTATATCAAGCTCTGTTTTTTTATGCTATATTCTAAATAATATGAAGTTAAATCACTAAATTTGCCTGAAAGGAAAGTAACATTTTTTGCTTACTTTTTTCAGCTACAGAAATAGTAACTGGAATTGAAAGGGAAACGAATCAAGTATTGTCGTTTATAAAGGTATAATACATATAATGACGGGGTCTTCCCCATCCCTTATAAATAAACAATTGTAATGAAAAAAATCCCTTCAGATAATTAATGAGGCTGGTCTAAAAAGGGCGCGAAGCGCCTTTGTAAACAAATTATAAAAATTTAAACAAATGAAATGAGCATGACAAACTTTTTGATACACTAGTGTGACGTAGCATTTCGGTGCGCAAGCACATACAACAAATATTAAAATCGTGCGAGTTATATCTTATACCTTTGAAAACAAACAATTTTAATAAGATGAAATACATTATTTATTCTTTTATGTTTATCTTTTTAATTAATATGTCAGGGTGTTCTTCCTCAAAAAGCAATGACATAAACACACTTTCGAAAAAAGAAAAAGAGGAAGGCTGGGAACTTTTATTCGATGGGAAATCGCTCGATAACTGGAAAACCTTTAACGGTGGTGAAGTTACCGGCTGGAAAATCATTAACGGTGTATTACACAACTCAGGTGTAGGATCTGACCATGGAGGTGACATCATCACAAAAAAGGAATTTAAAGATTTTGAATTATACCTCGAGTGGAAAATTGCTCCGGAAAGTAATTCAGGTGTATTTTTTCATGTCCAGGAAGGTTTGGCAGATGCTATCTATGAAACAGGTCCGGAGTATCAGCTTATTGATGACAAAGGCTGGCCCACCAAATTAAAGGATAGTCAGTATTCAGGAGCTAATTACGATATGCATGCGCCGCAGAATGCTGAAGTTGTTCCTCTTGACGAATGGAATCAAACCCGGATCATTGTTAACGGTCCGCATGTTGAGCACTGGCTTAACGGTAATAAAGTGGTGGAGTATGAACTGTGGAGTAAAAAATGGAAAGAGCTTAAAGAAAACAGCAAATGGAAAGAAAGGCCATATTACGGAGCTGCAAAAAAAGGTCATATTGGATTACAAGACCATGGCGGACTGACTATGTTCCGGAATATTAAAATCCGTGAAATTAAATAAATTATCAATGTTTATCTGAATATTTTCCTTCCCTTTACACAAACATTCTTTTATCTTTGCCTGAAAAATATATTCTATGCCCTTCTATGCTTTTCGTAATATGAAACCCTTTCCGCAGTTAATGTTTTCTGCTTTTATTGTGCTGATAAGCTTTTTATTATTTTTTTTAGTATCATTAGCAATAGCTGCACCTCTGTTTGGAATAGATTCCATTATTAATATTCCCGGTATCCATGATCTGAATGACCCTGAAAATATAAGAATATTAAAATATTTCCAGGTAGTACAATCGATCGGACTCTTTATTGTACCGCCCTTTATCCTTGGCTGGTTTTTTTATGGAAAATCCTTTGAATACCTGATACTGAATAAAAATGTTACATTGAGATCGGTCTTTCTGGTTATATTGTTAATGATCTTCTCCCAGCCTCTGATAAATTTTATCGGAGAGTGGAATAGCAGGATGGAGTTACCGGAATGGCTTTCAGAAGCGGAAAGATGGATGAAGAATGCCGAAGAAAATGCAGCCCTGCTCACTGAGGCATTCTTAAAAGTAGATACTTTAGGCGGAATGATGTTCAACCTGTTCATGATCGCTTTACTACCTGCTATTGGTGAAGAGTTGCTTTTCAGAGGTGTTATACAACGTATTTTTACTAACTGGACAAGAAACTATCACTGGGGAATATGGATATCAGCCATCCTTTTCAGTACTCTGCATATTCAATTCTACGGATTTGTGCCACGCTTACTGTTAGGCGTAATGTTTGGCTATCTGTTGGTTTGGAGCGGTACCATGTGGCTGCCTGTCATGGCCCACTTTATTAATAACGGATTTGCAGTAATAGCACTTTATTTAATTGACAAGAAAATATTAAGCCCCCGCGTGGAAGACATAGGATCAACTTCAGAAAGTTACTATGCTGCCGTTATCAGTGTTATCTTGTTATTTGCATTGATGTGGTTTATCATTAAAGAAAATAAAGATAAGGCTCTTCATATAAGGTCATCCTATCCGTAAAAACGTTTAAACAGGTATTGCCGGTTAAACCCGCAATATTTTCAAATGAAATGAGTCATGTACTATCGTTCACACAGGAGAAACATTATAAATGACGAGTTCCATCTCATACCGTAAAAATTAAAAATTATAATGAGATGAAATATTCTTCGGACATTTCACTCCACAGGCTCCGGTATTGATGCAACATACGAAATAAAGCTCCTCATTTGTTCACTAAAATCTAATCATGAAATAAAGTGGAATACTGGAAAAACCAATTGCTACAATTGCGGCATATATTTTCCCTACAACTCTAATCCTGCTCATCCAGCGTCTGTCGGACAATCCCAGAGTATAAAAAGCAGACCAGAATCCATGCGAAAGATGAAGCCCTAACAAGGTTCCTCCCATTATATATAAAATATCGTAAACAACACTTTTTTTAAATAGATCAGCTACAAGACTGTATCTGTCTTCCATCTCAACATCATTAACGGTGACAGTTTGTAATGATTCAGGTTCAAAATTAATTACCCAGAAAAAATTAATTATATGAATTACCAGAAAAACCAGTACAAGTGACCCAAGCACCAGCATATTCCTTGATGACCGGTTTACCGGTTTGTCTGATTTCCTTTTACTATAGGACATGGAGCGTGCTTTGACATTCCTGTATTCCAACAAAAATGACCATGTTATATGAATAAAGAATCCCATTCCCAGCAAGGGTTCAATAATTCCCATAACAAGACTGTTTTCCATAAAATGAGCGGTCATATTAAAAAGTACCCCACTGTCGTCGAAAATCAGCAACAAGTTAACAGATAAGTGGACAGCAACAAACATCACCATAAAAAGTCCGGTAATGCTCATTAAAAATTTACTGCCTATCAAATCTGCCAGAAACCTATTCATAAACATAGCTTAATAGCTTTTGAATCAAGGGGTAAAAATAAGCGACCAAGACTTAAATCAACTCTCATCAACAATTTGCCTGATCATGGAAATATGTGCCGGCGTTGTACCACAGCAACCTCCTACTACGTTAGCCCCTGCTTTAATTATCTTGGGGACAAAAGCTGCTGTTTCTGCCGGTGTTTCGGGAAAAACGGTCTTTCCATCTTTATAGACCGGCATTCCGGCATTAGCATGAATGAGAACAGGAATTTCAGAATTTACCTCACGTATTTCCCTGACTATTTCGATCATCCCTTCAATTCCGTTTCCACAGTTGGCGCCGATCACTTCCGCTCCCGCATCAATCAGGGCACCGACCATTTCAACAGGAGAAACACCCATCATGGAGCGATATTCACCGGTTACAGTCTTTTCAAAAGTCATTGTGCAAAAAACTTCAACCTTAGTATTCTCTTTGGCAGCCTTAACTGCAATGGAAGCTTCTTCAAGATCGCTCATTGTCTCTATCATGATTGCATCAACACCACCTTCTTCCAAAAAGATAAACTGTTCGCTGAATGCATCATATAATTCATCCGCGGTAACATCACCCATCATAAGTATTTTACCGGTAGGACCTGCAGAGCCAAGCACAAATTTATTACCTGCGGCACTGCGACTGATCTCGGCAGCGATTCTGTTCAGTTGTTTTACTTTTCCTCCCAGACCGAATCTTTCTAATTTGAAACGGGTTCCCCCAAAGCTGTTTGTTTCAATCATATCAGCGCCGGCTTTTATATAACTACGTGCAATATCCATCACTTCATCGGGATGTGTGATGTTCCATTCCTCAGGACATTCGCCTGACTTTAACCCTTTTTCCTGAAGAAAAGTGCCCCACGCTCCATCGGACACCAATACTTTACCTTCTTTAATTTTATCTGTAATCTTGCCCATTATTGCTGTATATTTTTCGCAAAATTACAAAAAAAATCTCACAGCTCTTTTAACCATTCTTTAATAACACAGTCACTCTGACTAATCATGTGATAGACCAAAAAGTAATTCATTTACGCAACCTGAGAATTCAAGTATTCTACAAGGCCTTGAGGATCAGGGGAATAAATGTCGGCTCCGACTTTTTTGCGAAAATCTTCATTTACCGGTGCACCGCCTATGGCGATTTTAGTATTTGGGTCAGCTTCTTTGACTGCTTTAATAATTTTTCCCATATTTACCATAGTAGTAGTCAATAATGCTGATAAACCTACAAAAGCATTCTCATTTTCTTTCAGGGCTTCAACAAACTGCTCGGCCTTAACATCAGTGCCGAGATCGACTATCTTCCATCCGTTGCCTCCAACCATCATTGATACCAAATTCTTCCCGATATCATGCAGATCTCCTTCCACGGTACCTATAATTAATATACCCTTCTCTTTTACTTCCCCTGAGTCAAAAAAAGGCTTCAAATGTATCATAGCAGTGTTCATAGCTTTAGCCGACATTAATACCTGCGGAACAAACACCTTGTTTTCACGAAACTTTATTCCAATTTTTTCCATGCCAACCATTAATGCCTCAGATAAAATTTGCCTGGCCCTATAACCTTCGTCAAGGGCTTGCCTTGTCAATTCATCCGCTCCATCCATCCCCTTCATTTGTGGAGGATATGGAGCTGCCTTATTAATTTTTCCAAATTCAATGCACTCAGCAAGTTTCGTTAAAAGTTCACTCATGATTATGATAAATTTTTAATTTAAACAAAAATACCAGTTATTTATTCTTTAAAAAATAGTATTTTTTTTGAAAAAGATGGATAATATTACTTTATTTTAATAATATTTACAAATAATAATAAACTACTCCGTGGCAGAGCTCCGGGGTATCAAATGTAGTTTGCCACGCAAACGAATAAATTTCCGACTCAAGGGTTGGGGTATTAAACCACATCTTATAAATACATGATAAGAGAAATACGATACTACAGATTGCCGATAGCCCTTATTGATGAACAAAAGAATAATCCCATAACAAAAGACCTATATATAACAGAGGCTGGCGAAATTGAAGTGGATAAAGGTACTTATTGGAATTCAAGAGTAAAACTACATAATTATTTTATTGCTTATTGCACTAAAGGAGAAGGGGTGGTAATACTATCAGGCGAGGAGATTCCTGTAGCCGGGGAGCAATTTTTCATTGTCCCGAAAGACGACATTCTTAAATTCCGTTCAACTTCAGTCAAAACCCGTTTCCTCGTGGCGGGATTTAACGGAATAAAAGCTAAACAGTTGGGAAAAGAATTTTCTGTCGTACGCAACCTTGTCCCTTCAATAAACAATATGGTTGCGAACCGTGACTTGCTGTTTGACGAAATTTTCAATAATCTGGCTAAAGGATTTCACGATGAAAACCTCGAATATGTCGATTTTTGCTTTGGCCATCTTCTTGCTACTTTTGTCTATGCTAACCACACTAGTGACGATCTGGCCGACAAATCAAATCCTGTTGTGCGCCGTATCATCAACTATCTGGAAAAAAATCTGGATAAAAAACTCACTCTGGAACAGATTGCACGTGAAGCCGGTTATTCGACGACATATTTTACCACTCTTTTCAGAAAGGAAACTAATTATTCACCAATTAGCTATTTTTCACATCTGAAAATTCTAAAGGCATGCGAATTACTGGATTATACCCACATGAAGGTAAAAGAAATATCATTCTGTTTCTGTTATTCTGATCCTTATTATTTTACTAAAGATTTCAAAAAAAAAATGGGAATGTCACCACGGCAATACAGGCAGCGAGTGAGATACTGATAAAGTTTTTGGATAATTCCTGTTAAATCCTAACTTTATAGCCAAATACTAATCTGAAAGGAATGTCAACACCTTTTCTGTTATTTATTGTAATATCAGCGGTATTTCTACTGCTTTTCATGGTCTTAAAGCTTAAAATCAATGCTTTTATTTCTCTGTTGATAACAGCCATTTATGTTGGCATAATATCAGGAATGCCTTTAAATGGCATACTTCAATCGATACAGGACGGCATGGCAGGGACTCTGGGATTTGTAGCCACGGTAGTAGGCCTAGGAGCTATTTTCGGACAGATGCTGGAAAGTTCGGGAGGGGCGGAATCTTTGGCTAATTATTTGATAATTAAATTTGGTAAAAACCGTGCATCTTGGGCTATGGTAATAACAGGATTTATAGTTGCCATACCTGTATTTCTTGATGTTGGATTCATTATACTGGTACCGATCATTTATGCTTTATCGCGCGACACAAAACGCTCTTTACTTTATTATGCTATTCCCTTGCTGGCAGGATTAGCTGTCACACATAGTTTTATACCTCCTACTCCCGGACCGGTAGCTGTTTCAGATATTATAAATGCACAATTGGGCTGGGTGATACTGCTGGGAATAATACTTGGTTTTCCCACAGCGGTTATAGCAGGCCCCCTATGGGGAAAATATATATCAAAAAAAATATTTCTCGAACCGCCATTTGATTTTAATGAGCCAACTAATAAAGCTGATGAACAAAGCCTGCCTCCGTTTAAGCTCATAGCCATACTTATTTCTGTACCACTATTCCTGATTTTAATAAATACCTTTACAGATCTTGCAGTAAAAAAAGAGATCATTTCACAGTCCGCAGTAACAGATATTCTCCAGTTTATCGGTCACCCTTTTTCAGCGCTTATTATTGCTACACTGCTTGCGATATATTTTCTCTGCATAAAGCGTGGAATGGATAAACAAAAAATACTCGATCTGAGCACCAAAGCTCTTGGTCCCGCAGGCATCATAATATTAATAACCGGCGCCGGCGGAGTGTTAAAACAGATATTAGTAGACAGCGGTATTGGTGAAATAATAGCAAAATCCATGTCCGATTCCGCCATGCCTCCCATTTTGCTGGCATGGCTGCTTGCTGCAGTTGTGAGAGTAACCCAGGGATCGGCAACAGTAGCAATGATAACAGCAGCAGGGATAATTGCTCCTGTCATAAATGAATTCGGATTGAACGATCCACAAAGAGCACTTGTTGTAATAGCCATAGCATCAGGTGCAACATTACTGTCGCATGTAAATGACAGTGGATTCTGGCTTGTAGGAAAATATCTCGGAATGAATGAAAAACAAACACTTCAAAGCTGGACTGTCATGGAATCGATCATAGCGGTTTGCGGACTAATATTCACTCTTACTGCCAGTTTATTTTTCTAACGAAAATCCGTCTATAAAGTCCAATGACTGCGTTATGTTTTGTCCTCATTATTTACTTAGGAGGGCTTGACAGCGAACTTTCTAAACCAGACTCTTAACTTTATGAACAGACACTAACTAATCCACATTCATGCCCACAACTTAAAGTTTTCATATTCAATTTTGAATGTTTTATTGTGGCAAACAGGACAAATGGCATTCTTCAGTCTGTGTATATTAGTGAGTTTTAAACGTGTACCGCAAACACTGCAACGAAAATCACTCTTGTGAATAATTTTTTTATCGTTATAAACTTTAACCTCAATCTTGTCGTAGAGTAATTTACATTTGGGACATTTATATACCTTGAATCCAGCTTGAATAAATAAACCATCATGCTGCTTCGCTAACTTCATAAGTAACCGGTGGATTTTGTAGTGAAAAAGCTTAATCCCGCTATTCAAATATTGTTCAAGCGGCTGTGAATGAATCAAAAAACCATGCCCTTCATTAAAATGCTCTTCATAACCACAGTATTCGCACCGGTATGTATATGAATGTCCCATTATTTTGCAGTTGCATATAAAAGTACTTAAAAAAGCATTGATTTTCAACTATTAACTCTCAAACTGACAAAATAATTATCAACTGTATTAACAGGCAAAACTTTATGTTTACAATATTGCCCCCTGCATAAATGCAGGGGCAAAGGATATACAGAATATACTTACCACTTATAGACTATTGAATTAATATTCATTCCTGCGCCAACAGAGCATAATACAATATTATCACCGGGATTTATTTCATGGCCTTTGATTTTCCCTTTTGCAACAAGGTCGAGCAGTGTTGGAACAGTAGCCGTGGAAGAATTTCCCAGCTCTCTGATGCACATCGGCATTATATCATCAGGAACATTTTTCTCTTTATAGAGCTTAAAAACGCCATTAACAATTGCTTCATCCATTTTCTCATTAGCCTGATGAATAAATATCTTCTTTATGGACTTCAAACTCAGCCCTGCCTTTTCAATACTATCTTTTACCACACCCGGAACATTTTTGATGGCATATAAATAAAGCTTATGACCGGACATTTTGATCCACAATTCGTTTCCGTTTAATTCAGGATTATTAGAGTAACCGAGAGTAAGAAGATTTGCATAGTTAACTGAATCGGAACGAAGAGAATAAGAAAGTATGCCTACAGGCTCATCACTTTCTACTGCTTCTACTATGCTAGCACCGGCTCCGTCTGCATAGATCATTGAGTCACGGTCGTGCGGATCTGAAATACGTGAAAGAACATCAGCGCCAACAACCACGCCACACTTAGTAAAACCATTTTTTAGGTAAGAATCAGCAATAATCAGTCCCTGAGTCCATCCGGGACATCCGGAAATAACATCATGACAAAAACAGGAAGGATTCTTAATATGAAGTTTCATCTTAACCTTGTTAGCAAGTCCGGGCAAAGCATCACATCTTACATTTCCATCATATATATCCCCGAAATTATGAGCAATTATTATAAATTCCAGACTGTCCAGACCTATACCTGCTGATTTACAGGCATCTTCAATAGCTGTTACTGCCAAATCCGAAGTAACCTGACCATCAGTAACATATCTACGCTCATCAATATTGGTGATATCCTTAAATTTGCTGATAATTTCTTCGTTGGTCTTATTAAAAACTTTCTTTGTTTTAGGATCATAAAAACTATAATCCAGAAAATGTTTATTTTTAATTATTTTAGGTGGAAGACAACTTCCGGTACCGGTTATCTTTGTATAAATTTTTTTCGACATAATGTTCACCCTCTTCTCAATTAGCTAATTCATTTTCCAGTTGCTTCATATCTTTTAAGCTCGAATTTATCGCCATCGAAAACGCCATAGGAAAAGTTAGTTATCCAGTCTCCAAGCAAAATAAACCGTGATCCGTTATTCAAATTAATATCGGCCATTTGATGACGGTGGCCAAAGATAAAATAATCTACCCACTCCTTCTCTATAAATTTTTCAGCAAATTGAAACATACTATCATTCTTAACTTTAAATTCTTCTTCACCCGCCATTTTTGATAAACGACTCGATTTTGCCCACCGGTAAGCAAGGGAAAAAGTAAAATTAGGATGAAGTCTCGCAAACAGCCATTGAAGAACCTTATTTGTAAATATCCTCTTTAAAAGCAAATAACCTCTGTCTTCAGGATCAAAACCATCGCCGTGTGCAAGAAAAAATTTTTTCCCGCAAATATCTGTAATATATTCTTCCCTGTGCACGATCAAGCCTATTTCCTTTGGCAAATAATCAAAAACCCACAGATCGTGATTGCCGGTAAAAAAATGGACAGGAACTCCAGAGTCTGAAATATCGGCAAGACGACCCAGCACCCGTGTAAATCCGCGTGGAATTACTTTCGGATATTCAAACCAGAAATCAAAAATATCTCCCATCAGATATAGCTCAGCTACATCATTTTTAATAAAATCAAGCCACTCCGTAAACAACCTTTCACGATAAGTATTATTATTAAGGGCCGGCGCTCCTAAATGGATATCAGAAATAAAATATATTTTCTTTTTTTCTGCCAAATTATTATTGAAGTTAGTTGCAAACACTGTCGAGCTCCCTGTCGAGGGCAGGACCTTTAAGATTTTTGGCCATAATTATTCCTTCCCTGTTAAGAAGATAATTATAAGGCACGGACTTAATATTGTATAAATTAACAGCCTGAGTGCTACCTTCCATATCACCCACATTAATCCATGTCAACCTGTCCGTATCTATCGCATCAACCCATTCAATACGATTATCATCGACACTTACCTGATAAATTTCAAATCCTTTATTATTATATTTACGGTAAGCCTCTACAAGGGCTTGATTAAGAATACGTGAATCTTTATCCACTGCGGACCAGAAATGCAATAGAACAACCTTCCCGCGCAGTGATGACAGTGCTATCTCCCTGCCATCAGGATCAGGCAAAACAATATCAGGGCTGTTTTCTCCCTGCTCCTGAATAAAACGCTGAATCTTGGCATTCTCTTCCTCTTTCAATAACTGAAGGGTATTCTGATAAAGCACCTTAACATGTCCTGATTCCGGATAAATGGAATTAAGGGCGGAAGCAGCCACCCGCATTGTATGTAAATCATTCAGTACATATGTATCGTTGTCAAACTTCTGATAAAGCGCCATAACACTTGCCATTGAAAAAGGATTATTATTAACAAACTGCTTTGAAAATTCAATTTGTTCCTGTCTGATCTTTTTCTCTTCTTCTTGCCATTGTCTGCTCAATTCCGGATAATCAGGATTACCTTTATATAAATTATCCAAAGACTTCAGGGAATCAAGCTTATGCCGCGTCTCATATAATCGGTCATTAAGCTCTTTTACCTGTGCGGAGCCAACAGAACCACTCACGCGGTAATCGCGTTCAAAATTAGCTATGTCGGCCTCAATTGTAATTTCCTCCATTGAATCAACGAGTAATGTTATAAACTTTCTATCAGTAAGTTTCAGTAAAAAATATGTTGGAACACCCGTTTCCCCTTCAAACTCAAATTTCCCTTTTTTGTCAATTTTTGTGGAATCCACCGGTTTAGTTGAGGAAACTAGTAACTCTTCCAGATAGACAGACTTGCCGGATCCGTGAGTAATTTGACCTTTTATAGTAAACCGGTTCTCATTTTTACTGCAACCGGACAGGAGTATGGTTGATATTATTCCCGTTAAATATAAACTTCTAAATATTATATTATTAATCTTCATACGACATTCGACATTATAAATTAAAAGATGGTAAAATTAACAAATTCAATTGTTTCTAAAATAACATATCTTAATGATTTTAATACTAACTCAATTTTAATCACTTCAGCATCTGAAAATTCATAAAAAAATGTTATGTTCGCCAGAATCAATAATTGGTAGTGAAAATATATCATGACATTAACAATTTTAAAGGCCGGAAACCAATAGTTACAATTGGCACTTTTGACGGTGTTCACCGTGGGCACCAACTAGTGATAAAACGGCTCAGAGATATTGCCATGGAGCAGCGGGGAGAATCTGTATTATTAACTTTTTTACCGCATCCTCGTCTGATAACATCTTCAAATGGTACCAGTATTCGCCTTTTAACAACTTTGGAAGAAAAAAAAATATTGTTTGAAAAATCAGGAATTGACAATCTTATAGTAGTCCCTTTCACAAAGTCATTTTCAGAATTACAATATTCCGAATTTGTAGAGAATATATTAATCGGCAAAATTAATATGTATTACTTGGTAATAGGATACGATCATCGTTTTGGCAAAAATCGTAAAGGCGGATTTGAATACTTACAGGATTGCGCGAAACAATATCACTTTAAAATAGAAAAAATTGAACCTCTAAAGGTAGATAATACGCATATAAGTTCCACACAAATACGGAAAGCTCTTGAAGAAGGATTGATCTCAAAAGCCAACAATTATCTGGGTTATAAATATACTCTTCATGGAAGAGTGATAGCGGGAAGAAAAATAGGAAGGGAAATTGGTTTTCCTACAGCCAACATTGAAGCTTCAGATGTAAACAAACTAATACCCGGCTATGGAGTGTATGCCGTTGAAATAATCATCTCCGGCAAGAAATATAAAGGAATGTTAAATATCGGATCACGTCCTACTTTTAATAAAAACGCAGATAAGCGGAGTATTGAGGTTCATGTTTTTAATTTTACGGGAGATCTGTATAATAAAAAAATTACTCTGTTGTTCGCAGACAAAATAAGGGATGAAAAAAAATTCAGCAGTGCGCAGGCATTGACTGAACAACTCAAAAAAGATAAAACCACAGCCCTGAAGATACTTTCCCGCTTTTGATTATTTTTTAACTAAGGAACATGCTACAGGCAGGTGATCGGAATACCTGAAATCAATTGTTTTAAAATTATAGGATTCAAAACCTCTGCTATGAAAGATATAGTCGATCCTGAAAGAAGGCAATTTGCCTACATATGTACGCCCCACCCCAGTTCCTGAACATAAAAACGCATCTTTCAGTCCTTTTCTCAACTGCCTATATGAATATGAAGCCGGCGTATCATTAAAATCACCGCAAATAATTATATGGTAAGGCGATTCTTCAATATATCCCCTGATGGTTTTAACCTGTTGTGCCCGCAAAGAAAAACCTTTTTTAAACCTGTACCATATTTCATGCACCTCTCTTAAATCTTCTTCTTCATCGATACCTGAATCAATGATAGTATATTTTTCAGGATCCATATTGTATGACTGAAGGTGCACATTAAATATTCTCACCGTATCCCCATCAATCAACACATCGGTATATATTGATATATTTCTTGAATTTTTAAACCGTATCTCTTCCATATTAATAATCGGATAGCGGGTCATGGTAACTGATCCGTAAGTTGTACTGGAGCGTGCGTACTGATAATGATTAATACTGTTTATATCTTCAACGGTCCGTGCAAGATTGAAAATATCGTTTTTCCGCAACCTGACCTCCTGAAGGCAAATTATGTCCGGTTGCTGATCTTTTAAAAACTGTTTTATATTTCCGGCAGTTTCTTTCTGTGACTCTATACCGTTGCCTGCGAAATACTGAACGTTATAGGACAATACATTAATATCTCCCGAATCGATTCTCTTACCACTTATCTGGATAAATCTTGTCAAAAATCCCCATCCTGCCAGGATAGCCACTAAAGATATCCAAAGATACCGGGGATTGATTATCAACCACATCAAAACGAAGAACAAATTGATAATTAAAATTACAGGGTAGGTTAATCCGAAAAACGACGGTAACCAACACTCTTCGGGAGAAATGTAAACAGACAAATAAGCTGTCACAAGAAAAATTACCGCAGCCAGATTAAGTCCGGTTAAAATATTTATTAATATTCTTTTCACCTTATAATTTCAAAAAACATTCCAAAGATACATCATTTTGATTTACTGCATCTGATCATCCTGTCTTTATCATTAATGTCCTTTTTTATTTCAACATTACCGAAACCTCTATATTTTAATAATAGCATAATTTCATCCCCGAGTTGTTCATTTATCTCGAAATATAGCCAACCTTCTTTACATAAAAAATGGCTGGCAAATTCAGCAATTGACCGGTAAAAAACCAAAGGATCATCGTCAGGAACGAATAATGCTTCATGCGGCTCAAATTTGAGCACATTAAGCGGCATATCCTTTTTCTCCTTTTCCATAACATATGGTGGATTACTTACTATTATATCATAGTAATCCCATTTATAATCTTCCCACCGGAGAATATCAGCACAAAAAAAATTTACATGTAGATTATTACTATCCGCATTATAACGGGCTTTCTCGATAACATCCTTCGTAACATCCACCGCCGAAACCTGCGACATTCCGATCTGCTGACCCAGAGCTAAAGCGATACATCCACTTCCCGTGCCAATGTCCAGAATTGAAGGTGAACTGTATTTACAAGAATCAGTAATCCACCAGACCAGTTCTTCGGTTTCGGGACGGGGAATAAAAACAGAGGGATTTACCTTTAATTTTAAATTGATGAATTGAGTCGCCCCCATTATATACTGAATTGGTTCAAAATTTTTGAGCCGTTGTACAACTTCAGAAATTTTTTCTTTGCAACCTTTATCCAGTTTAAAATCATATTTAAGAATCATGTCCCGGTAATCTATAATACAGACATGTTCAAATATGAGCCTTATAAATGCTTCTATCTCTGTAACGGGATATAACCCGCTTAATTCTTCCCTAATATATTGAATTGTCGCTTTCATATGTTACTTTTGATGTGTAAAGATACTTTTTCCTGACAAATGAATACAAATGAAAAATATATGTACCGCTGCCTTGATCTTGCAAGGCTCGGTGCAGGGAATGTAGCTCCAAATCCAATGGTAGGCAGTGTAATTGTCAACAAAGGAAAAATAGTTGGCGAAGGCTTTCATAAAATATACGGTGGCCCCCATGCTGAAGTAAACGCTATTAACTCGGTCACAAACCAAAAGTTGCTGAGAGAAAGCACTCTTTATGTAAACCTTGAACCTTGTGCACATCACGGGATGACACCACCCTGCTCAGATATGATTATTAAAAAACATATACCTAAAGTAGTCATAGGCACAATAGACCCTTTTGAGGCTGTTGACGGAAAAGGGATTGAAAAAATGAGAAAATCGGGCATAGAAGTAACAACCGGCATACTTAAAGAGGAATGCCTTGAAGTCAATAAACGCTTTTTTACTTTTAACATAAAAAAACGACCGTATATCATTTTAAAATGGGCACAAACGAACGATTGTTTCATTGATATAAACCGTAATAAAAAAGATTACGGCGAGCCAGTCTGGATAACAGGTGATACATCACTCAGACTGGTTCATAAAATACGTTCAACAGAAGATGCCATATTAGTTGGAACGAACACTGCAGAAAAAGATAATCCTTCCCTTACCGTCCGCCACTGGTCAGGCAGAAATCCCCTCCGTTTGGTCGTTGACAAAAATCTTCGGCTGTCAAACAGATTAAAATTATTCAATACCGATAGCAAAACCTTGGTTTTTAATTCAAAAATAAATTCAGAAAGAGAATCCGTATCTTTTGTCAAAATTGATTTTGAAAAAGACATATACAACCAGATACTGACAGAACTTTTCAACCGTCGGGTTCTTTCACTTATAGTTGAAGGCGGCAAACAAATACTTGAGGGGTTCATCCTTAGAAATTTGTGGGATGAAGCTCATATTTTCACCGGAAACAAATACTTTTTTGAGGGTATCGAGGCTCCTAAAATAACAGGGAACCTTTCAGGAGAGGAAACACTTGACAAAGACAGGTTAATAATATTTCGCAACCTCTCTCAATAATGAACAACATTCGGCCCCCCGGACATGATTTGAATTTTAAGCACATTTTCTACATATTGAAAATAATAAAACAGCTTATGATTTAACTCGAACCCATAATCAATTGACGGATCGTATCCCACTACCGGTTCAAAAAACCAGCTTTTACGCGGATCGGTAGCATTATAGTTCCATGCCGAAACATATCGCTGATTCCAGCCTTCATAATATTGCTGTGATCGGTATTCCGAAGGGGAATCATGCAACATATACCATGTTTCAAATTTTTGATCAAATGTCTCGAGTTCGTATTCTACAGAATCTTTTTCAGCAGTTTCGATATCGTTACTTTCTATTTTTGCTGCTTTCCTTTGTACTGAACAACTTAAAATAAAAACAATTGCTCCTAACCAAAAAATTAAATTCTTCATTTGTTTAAAATATTATAATTTCTCTTATAAATATTATACGAATTTCATACCAAAATTGTTTTTCTTTTAAAAAATACTGACTTTTACAAAAAAACTGAAATCAATAAATAAATGCATCCGGAAGTGGATTTTTGGAAAATATTTACACTTATTTTCCTGGCTACAGCAATCCCTGTCGCCATAATGATAATTTGGGAAAAAAGATCACCCTATAAAACAGCGGCATGGATACTCGTATTAATCCTTGTGCCCGTCTTTGGAGTAATTTTTTATCTTTTTTTCGGACAGGAATACCGTAAACGTAAATTGTTTTCAAGAAAGGGCATCAAGAGTCTTGATAAAAACCGGACTTTGTCGTCTCGCCAGCTTCAGCAATTTGAACAATCAATATTAAAAACCAACAAAAAAATAAGGGAAAAAGAGAATCTGATCAAATTGCTCCTAAACAACTCCAATGCACTGCTAACTGCAGATAATCAACTAAGAATTCTGGAAGGTGGCGCCGTAACTTTCAATGCTATTTTCGATGCTATAAAAAATGCCAAACATCATATACATATTGAATATTATATCATAGCAGATGATGAAATTGGTAATAAATTGAAAGATCTGCTAATAGAAAAAAGCAGGGAAGGGATAATAATCCGTATTATTGTCGACGATGTAGGAAGCTGGGGTCTTAGTAATAAATATATTGCTGACCTACGGCATAATGGCATTGAGATTTACCCTTTCATGGAAGTAAGGTTTCCCCGCTTAACATCACGTGTTAACTTCCGCAACCATCGCAAAATACTGATTGTAGATGGTAAAATTGGCTTTACAGGGGGAATAAATATTGCCGACCGTTATAATGATGGCATAAAAGGCATAGGGCCATGGAGGGATATTCATCTGGAGATAAAGGGCGAGGCTGTATCCTCTCTGCAGGTAGTTTTTGCATCTGACTGGTATCTGGTTATCTATGAAAATATAACAGGAAAAAAATATTTTCTTCCACTCACAAAAAAGAAAGGTGTGCCCATGCAAATATCTGCAAGCGGACCCGATTCCGACTGGGAAAATATAGGACAAGCCTTTTTTGCTGCCATTGCCGGCGCCAGGAAAAAAATATTTATTACTACACCATATCTGATGCCCCCTCTTCAAATTATTTCAGCCTTAAAGACTGCAGCACTTAGCGATGTGGATGTGCGGATAATCATACCGGAAAAATCAGATGCCGTTATACCGCGATGGAGTTCCTTCTCATATATAGAAGAACTCCTGGAAGCAGGGGTACGAATTTATTTTTATGAGGCCGGATTCATCCACAGTAAATATATTATTGTTGACGATATATTTTGTAGCGTTGGAACTTCCAATATGGACTTCAGGAGCCTGGAAACAAATTTTGAAGTCAATGCCTTTATCTACGATGAAGACTTTACCCTACAACTGGAAAAAATCTTCGAAAAAGATCTTCAGAACAGTCGTGAGATAAAACTGACTGTCTGGACAAAACGCAGATGGCATTTTAAACTAAGGGAATCACTGGCACACATTGTCAGTCCGATGTTGTAATCTTAAAAAGGCAATTTATTCAAATCCACATTCCCGCCGGAAAGTATTATGCCAACACGTTTATTTTGAACGTCTGCTTTCCCCTCAAGGATAGCTGCGAGAGGCACGGCCGCGGAAGGTTCGACAATTATTTTCATTCGCTCCCAGATCATCCGCATTGCCTCTATTATTTTCTCTTCGGAAACAGTAACAATATCATCAACTTTACCTGTTATTATTGCAAAAGTACGTGACCCCAGCGATGTCAGCAGACCATCAGCGATTGTTTCAGGATTTTCAGAAGGAACAAGCTTCCCAGAATAGAATGAACGATAAGCGTCATCAGCACCGGCAGGTTCAGCACCAATAACCCGGCAACCGGGCATCATCGCTTTAACGGAAAGAGCCGTACCACTTATCAGTCCGCCACCTCCGACAGGAGCCATTACTATGTCAAATTCGCCGACTTCTTCAATCAACTCTTTGGCAGCAGTTCCCTGTCCGGCTATTACAAATAAATCATTGTAAGAATGAATTTCAGTTGCACCTGTACCAGCAACAATTTCAGCGAGGGTGGATTCACGGGATATCAGTGTCGGTTCACAAAAAGTAATTTTAGCGCCATAACCTGCCACTGCCTTTTTCTTAATTTCAGGAGCAGTGACCGGCATAACTATATATGCATCAATTTCCCGCAGCTTGGCTGCAAGGGACAAAGCAGCAGCATGGTTACCCGAAGAATGCGTGGCAACACTGTTAGCAGCTTTATCTCCGTCTGAAAAAAGAGAAAAAACAGCATTGCATGCACCACGAAATTTAAATGCCCCAACCTTTTGAAAATTTTCGCACTTAAAAAATAACTTTCCGCCGGTAATATCATTGACGGAACTCGATGTAAATACCGGTGTTTTATGAACATATTGCCTTATCACCTGGTGGGCTTTTTCTACATCTGAAAATGTGGGAAGAAATTTCATTTCTGCTGTTAAATATTTATTTTTCGATTCTGTCAATTCCGTTCTTTATCCTTTTAATTGTCTCCTCTTTACCCAGTATTTCACATATAATAAACAGATCAGGCCCCCTGTTGCCCCCAACGAAACAAAGCCTTAAAGGATTCATCACCTCTCCGAAACCCCAACCCTTCAGATTCACGAAATCTGAAAACGTTTCCTTGATATAACCGGCTTTCCACCTGGTTACAGTTTCAAACAAATCAATAATAGCTTTAAGCTTTTCAGGAGTATCCTCTTTCCATCGTTTTTTAACCGTTTTCTCGTCGTATGTTGTTGGTTCCTCAAAAAAGAAACTACCTTCTTTCCAGATGTCAGAGACAAATTCACAACGTTCTTTTACAATATCTATCACCCGTAGTATTTTCTCATCAGAAGCAGTTATATTATTTTTTTCCAGCAAAGGCCTGAAAAATGATTTAAGTTCAGCACCGGATTTTTTCTGGAAATAATATTTATTAAACCACCGGGCCTTTTCAGGATCAAAACGTGAACCTGATTTAACAACTCTTTCGAGACTAAACAACTCCTCAAGTTCTTGAAGTGAAAAAAATTCCTTGTCAGTGCCCGGATTCCAGCCTAACAAAGCAATAATATTAATGAAGGCTTCAGGGAAGTATCCATCTTCACGATAGCCGTGAAATATTTCACCGGTTTTCGGATCTTCCCATTCCAGCGGAAAAACAGGAAATCCCATTCTGTCACCGTCACGTTTGCTGAGTTTTCCTTTGCCGTGAGGTTTGAGGGTAAGCGGCATGTGAGCAAAGCGTGGCCTAATATCTTCCCAGCCAAAGGCCCGATAAAGCAAAACATGCAGCGGCAGCGAAGAAAGCCACTCTTCACCACGGATTACATGAGTTATCTCCATTAAATGATCATCTACAACATTGGCAAGGTGATATGTTGGCATTCCGTCTGATTTAAATAACACTTTATCATCCAAGCTTTTCGTTGTATTAAAACTTACAACTCCCCTTATAATATCTTCCTCTGCTATATCTTCATCTTCTGGCATTTTAAACCGGATAACATATTTTTCACCGGCTGACAGTTTTTTATTTACCTCCTCCCTTGAAAGTCTAAGGGAATTATTCATATTTTTACGGATCTTTATCCCATATGAAAAAGTCTCATTCTTTGATTCCGCTTCATGTCTGAATTTTTCTATTTCCTCCGGAGTATCAAAAGCGACATATGCATATCCCGATTCTACAAGCCTGTCGGCATATTTCTTATATATCTCCTTACGCTCACTCTGACGGTACGGACCGTACTTTCCGCCTATATTGGGACCTTCGTCAGGTTCCAGCCCGCACCATTTAAGACTTTCCATAATATACTCTTCCGCCCCAGGTACAAACCTGTTCTGATCGGTATCTTCAATACGTAAAATAAAATCACCTCCGTGCTTTTTTGCAAAAAGGTAATTAAACAAGGCTGTACGCATCCCCCCTATGTGCAGGGGACCTGTGGGACTTGGAGCAAATCTTACACGGACTTTTCTATTGTTCATCTTTTATCTTTTATCTTTTTATTTAATCCCTGCAAAGATATATCTTTAATATTTTCAACACCATAATAATTTGGGTTGAAGCCACGGTTAATATATATTTATTTGTTACCCCGGCATAAATACCGGGGCTAAGAATACTGCAACACTAATGCATGCTCCAAAATTAACGCCGGAGCTATAAATACGCCAACATTAATGCATGCTCCGGAATTAATAAATAAGTTAGAGAAACGGCATAAAACAAGGACTTTAACGAAAAACCAATTCTTTACACGGGAAATCATATTTTAAAATAAAGCCTTTATCCTGTTAATAATTTCCTGCCACTCTTCTTCAGAACATGATATTTCACTTGTCATCATCCCATAATCATCATTGAGCTTGATCCGGTGTTCAGGTATATCAAGGGTTTTGTCTCCGGCCATAAAAGACCACCGGCTACCGAAAATCTCACAGAAAAAAACCTTTATGCCATATTTTGAATTCAATTCGCCGGCAATTTCATTCAACTGATCCCCGAGACCTTTGACTTCTGTCATCATCGATCTGCTTTTTATATATACATATCCCGTTCGCCCCGGCGAATCTGATCATATTTTTTCATAAAATTCTCATAAAGTTTACCTCTCTTATAAAAAGGCATCTCCCTGATCTCTTCCATCTCCCTTTTTATGAGGTCCTCCCCTATGGCCTTGGTTTCCTCTGAAGCGTAATCATCTAAAAATTCACGGTAGGTCAATACAGCATTTAATTTACAAAATTTGCCCTCCTTACAGGATTTAAGCAGACCCATTATCTTGTCACCCGTGCGGCCGCACCTGTAACCGGCGGTACAAAATGAAGAAATCATGCCAAGCTTTGCCATTTCGCGTATCATCTCATCCAGACTGCGGGTATCATTTAGTAAAAACTGTTGTTTGGTTTTATCCTGTGTGATTATGCCAGCCTCTAAAAGAGCCTTTTGTTTCATTGCCTCGGTATATCCGCCAATTCCTATATTACTTGATGCATCTGTTTGTGTACAACCAATTTTCATTAAATCGATATGCATCTCCGGCCTCTCTCTTACAGTACATATTAATCCAGTATAAGGCACTGATAACCTCAGTATGGCGACTAATTTTTTCATATCCTTATCCTTTACCAGATACTTTGACTGTGTGCTTAAATCAGAACCACTGGCAGGAGTCAGTCGTGGAAATGAAATGGTATGAGGACCTATATTAAATTGCCTTTCCAGGTCCATAGCATGATAAAGTAATCCCATTACCTCAAACTTCCAGTCGTAAACACCGAATAAAGCTCCGGTGGCAACATCATCTATACCGGCATCCATAGCCCTGTGTAATGCATAAAGCCGCCAGCGGTAATTTGCCTTGGGCCCTCGCGGATGCACCATACTATAAGTAGGTTTATGATAGGTTTCCTGGAAAACCTGGTATGTACCTATCCCTGCTTCCCATAACTGACGGAGCTTTGCTATTTCCATGGGAGCTGCATTGACATTCACTCTTCTGATGTTTCCGTAACCGGGTCCCTTTGGCGATTTCTCCTTTACAGAATAGACAGACTCAATCGCCTCGACCATATAGTCGGCATCACTGAGTTTGTGTTCCCCGAAAACTATGATCATACGCTTATGTCCCTCACGAGTCATCACACGGGTTTCTTCCCTGATCTCCTCCATCGTCAGCCTCCTCCGTACTTCTTCTTTGTTCTCTGTTCTGAATCCGCAATACAAACATGAATTTACGCACAGATTAGAACAATACAGGGGAGCAAAAAATACTATTCTGTTATCATATACTCTTCTCTTAACTTCAAGTGCGGTGGTATACATTTCCTGCAGCAAGTCCTCATCTTCTACGTCAAGAAGAGCAGCTGTCTCGTCAGGATCCAGCCGTTCTATTGAAAGAGATTTCTGTATTATATCTCTGATACGCTGTTTATCAGGATTTTTATTGCCTTCGAGTTTTTCAAAAATCTCTCCGGTATTAATAAAATCTTTCCCGTCGATCAGGTACTTATCGATCTCAGCCTGTTTAATAACCTGATCTGCCCATGTTGCCGTAACCGTATTGTCCATTATTATAATATTAAATTTTTGTTAGCACCGATTTGACTTGCATTCCTTTCAATCTGCCTATTTTACCGGTAAGACTACTTATATCATCTGTTGTACCTTCCAGTACCAATGATATAATACTGAAATTGCGATCCCTTAACGGGATACCTTGTCGCCCGATAACAATATCACTATGAATATTAAGAATAGAGTTAAACTCAGGAAGTGAAGACTTGTCCTGCACTACTATTATGGCTGCTCCTATTCTCTTTTCCATCAGCATACTCTTTTGGGTCAGATGAAGTATTATATCTTCGGAGACCGATATTCGCTCTCCTCAGTGTGAGCAAATCTAATATAAATTTCAGTAATATTCAAATGTGAAAAATTCCCGAAATGCCCGTCATACAATCATTTTGTGAACATTATTTCATAAATAATTATTATTTTAGGAGTAAATTGTTAACTCTTGAAATTTTTAATTATCCCCTCTCTTCTTTTTCCCCGGGATTAATGCCGGGACTAAGGATAAATACTTATATTTTTTCTATTAAACCTTTAATGCCGCCGATAAGTATAAGCACGCATATTTTCTCCTATTAAGCCCTTATTGTCGGCGTTAATCGTGTTTCATTTGAAATCCTTACATTTGTAATAGATATCCTCCGTTAAATATAAAAAGTATAATTAGTGTTCGTCCATAAAGTCAAGAGTCTGGTTTAGAAAGTTCGCTGACAAGGCTTGTGAAGCCCGAAAAATGTGAGTTTACTATTCGTAAATGAC
>CAZTAL010000085.1:0-79667 GCA_964611525.1 uncultured Prolixibacteraceae bacterium | reverse complement strand
ACTTATGAATGCCATGAGAGGAAATTTTTTAAATGGATATGCCTTTGCCGGTTCCAATGCTTTTAAATCCACTAAAATTATCTCGGTAAAAGAAACGTTCAACTCAATACTTCAGGAATTTAAGGAAGCTACTGGCAAGGCTTGATGAAATGAACCATTTGCTATCGTTTGAATCAGTGAAAATGGTTTTAAAAAAAAGAAATAATAGCATCAGAAATGCTTCAGATAATTATTGTTTTTTGTTCTGTTCTTAGTTGTCTTGTTCTATACAACATCGAAACAAAAATGGATATACACATGGTTGCTGAATTGACACAGTTATTTATTTAAGGCAAGAAAGTTACAGATTTGACACAACTGTCAAAAGGCCTTCCAAACCTTGATATTTAAGGCGTATATAATTATTCTTTCCGGCTAAATCATATAAGTTTAGTGCAAATGGTTGACAATCTGTCAAAAGTAGGTGTAAAAAAGTACCTATTATTGTCAAAAATAGGTTTTGATAAAAAAACAACAAATTGATAGTTACTAATAATGATTATGAATATTCTTATGTATTTTCTTTTGAATCAGGATATTGGCATAAAATAAGCGAATCATACAGGATACTTATAAATTATTATCCTGAACTATTGGTTTTACGCGAAGATAGCAGTGCTGACGGGGTTTACAGCATATCAATTGACAGTAATGAGACAACTGTAAAATCAGTCATGCTTGCAACCAGGCCCTGCAAGCTGGATGTTGAAGTTGATTTTACTCTTTTACACAGGGCAATCCAGAGGTGTGAAATAGAGACAAAAGACAGTGTTTATGCGGGTTTCTATGTGTTCGGGAGCAATGATTTAAAGACCTGGCAACTGTTAACAGGATTAGACAGAAAGACCGGAAAAGTAACAGATATACTCTTAACACGGACACACTTAAAAGTAAAATACTATGTATTCCTTTTTGCAGCAGAATTAAAACTGTATGATGTTCTGAACTCCAGGAATATCAACAACTCTATCAATACTTTTGATATCCAATTCTATCACAAATTAACAAGCAAAATAAGATAAGTTTTCTTTGACAAAAAAGTGTAAAACTAGATTTCAAAATGCAAAAAAAATAACATTTAGGACAGAACAAAAACTGCTCTACAACATAAAACAGAAAATTCAATTTTAAGGCGTTTTAAGGCAAAAAAAAGAGGGCGGTAAATTTTACCAATCCTCTAAATTCAAATATTGTTATTCTGGCAACGAATAACAATTCAAATTTAAGCATAAAAATTTACTTTAAAAAGGAATTTTTTTATGCTGGTTGACTAAATGTTGATTAAATAGAAAGGATAAGGAAGATAACTATTAATATATCAATGATTAACATTTTTCATGTGCGGAGAGTGAGGGATTCGAACCCCCGGTCCCGCTAAGCAGGACAACAGATTTCGAGTCTGCCCCGTTCGACCGCTCCGGCAACTCTCCATTATATTCGCGAAAATATAAAATCCCTCTGACATTTATAATTTATTATTGATTATTTATTAATGAATCGTTTAGAACCCTGAATATCAGAATTTCGAATTTTCCCGGACATTTATAATTTTTATTATTAGGGTAATTTATTAACTCTTGTTAATTGGATATCATTATAGTATGGTTTCAAGTCCTGTTTATATAAATTTATTTTATACTCCAGAATTAATAACGAGGGCTAAAAATACTTCATCCATAATAAATTTCCGGCATTTATACCATGGCTAAAAATATTGCCTAAAAGATCAGCTCTCTGGCAAAATACCATGCCATTAGTCCTGCTGCTATCAGCTTCATCAGAGTACCTGCTAAAAATCCAACAAAAGAACCAAATCCTGATCTGAAGGCTGTACGGGAATCCAGGCCTAAAGTTAATTCCCCTATGACTGCCCCCACGAAGGGGCCGATAATAATACCGAGAGGCGGAAAGAAAAAAAGTCCTACTACAAGACCGATCACACTACCCCAGACGCCGCGTTTGCTACCGCCATATCTTTTTGTACCATAAGCAGGAATAATATAATCCAAAGCATATACAACAGCAGTAATAATTGCCCAGATAATCAAAAATCTTGAAGAAAACTGGTACCTTTCAGTAAAATGCAATAAAAGTAATCCGACATAACTCAGTGGTGGCCCCGGAAGCACAGGAAGCACACTTCCAAGGATTCCTCCAATAATAAAAATAATTCCAAGTCCGATCAGTAAGTAATCCATTTTTCTGATAATTTAGCGACTAAAATAGTGAGAGTTTTGTAATAATTGTGAAATTAACAACCAAATGTTTATTGTATCATTAAAAATTAATCGCGCAACTTGATTATTAATTAAAAAAGTACTTTCTTTGCATCCCGCTAAAATAGCGTACCAATTTGTACATCAAGAAATTTTTTAGAAATGTCACGAGTTTGTCAGATAACAGGTAAGAAAGCCATAGTGGGAAATTATGTATCCCACTCAAAACGCAGGGTAAAAAGGAAATTTAACATTAACCTGTTCAAAAAGAAATTCTATATTCCTGAAGAGGACCGTTGGATTCACTTAACCGTTTCCGCAGCAGGCATCCGGACTATCAATAAAAAAGGAGTAAAAGCTGCTATCGAGGAAGCAAAGGAAAAAGGATACATTGATAAAATTTAAAAACAAAGGGAAATGGCAAAAAAAGGAAAAGGAAACAGGGTTCAGGTTATTCTGGAGTGCACTGAACATAAAAATAGCGGAATGCCGGGTACTTCCCGTTATATCACTACTAAAAACCGAAAAAATACGCCTGAACGTTTAGAGATTAAAAAGTATAATCCAATTCTAAAACGGGTTACTGTTCATAAAGAAATAAAATAGAATTTATTATGGCAAAGAAAACAGTTGCGACGATACAAAAAGGTGCCGGTAAAGGTCATTCCAAAGTTATTAAAATGGTAAAATCACCCAAGACCGGTGGATATATATTCAAAGAAGAAATTATCGTAAATGACAGAGTTAAAGATTATTTCAAATAATAAGATTCTGTTTAGGCTCTCATATTTATAGAGTAAAACTTAAATTTATTTTTAAAGGATACGAAAAAAGCCTTCATCAATCGGTGGAGGCTTTTTAAATTTTTTATTTCATACTGACTGTTTATAATTTACCTGCAGGTATGATTGAAAAAATTATTGTTATTTTTAGTGACTTCAAATAAAAAATATAATGGCTTTATTTAAAAGTTTTTCCAAAAGTAATAAGGATAACCTTGATAAGGGACTTTCAAAGACAAAGGAAAGTATTTTTAAAAAACTGGGACGTGCCGTTGCAGGTAAATCGAAGGTTGACGAAACGGTGCTTGATAATCTGGAAGAAGTATTGATCACTTCAGATGTGGGAGTTGAAACTACCTTAAAAATTATTGAGAGGATAGAGGAACGGGTTGCAAGAGAGAAATATCTGGGAACAGAGGAGTTGAACAACATCCTTAAAGAAGAAATTACCGGACTACTGGAAGAAAATAACATTGAGGATATGTCTGATTTTGATCTTCCGGATACCGAAAAGCCTTATGTAATAATGGTTGTAGGAGTCAATGGAGTTGGAAAAACTACTACCATAGGCAAGCTGGCATATAAATTCAAACAAACGGGAAAATCCGTTTACCTGGGTGCGGCTGATACATTCAGGGCTGCCGCTATTGAGCAACTGGAAATATGGGCAAAACGTGTGGACGTCCCTCTGGTAAAACAAAAAATGGGATCTGATCCTGCTTCTGTGGCTTTTGACACAATTTCTTCCGCCAAAGCACATGGAGCGGATATAGTAATTATTGATACCGCCGGACGTTTGCACAACAAAGCGAATTTAATGAACGAACTTGGTAAGATAAGAAAAGTAATATCCCGGATAGTCCCCGGCGCACCGCATGAAGTTCTGCTTATCCTCGACGGTTCCACCGGTCAGAATGCCTTTGAACAAGCCAAACAATTCACTAAAGTTACAGATGTAACAGCTCTGGCTCTTACAAAGCTCGACGGAACTGCTAAGGGGGGAGTGGTTCTGGGAATTTCCGATCAGTTCAAAATTCCAGTGAAA
Organism: uncultured Prolixibacteraceae bacterium; assembly: GCA_964611525.1. Classification (GTDB taxonomy): domain Bacteria; phylum Bacteroidota; class Bacteroidia; order Bacteroidales; family Prolixibacteraceae; genus JAAYJR01. Next base: position 75,585 of record CAZTAL010000085.1, on the reverse strand, counting down.
TATATCGGGATTGGTGAAAAACTGGAACATCTCGAAATATTTAAAAGACGAGAGTTTGTAGATTCACTTTTTTCCTGATTATTAAGTTACTTATTTTCCTGAGCAAATCATTAAAAAGCGAAAAATATTTTCATCGAATATTTCCATCTGATTTATTGTTCTCTTTATTGGCAAGTCGTGGTAACTCAATATCTTCAGTTTCCAGTTTCCAGCCTACCGAGTCGATAAGATGCCTTATCACAGCGATGGTTTCGGCGGCCTGATTCCTTGCAATATCAAAAAGGTAACTCCGCTCAATTTTTTTACGTATGAACTCTTTGGACTTTTTGTTCATATTTGTCAGATCATCCTCAGATAACTTATTAATAATACCTTTTTGAACATCATAATATTCCAAATCTGTTTCCATGCTCATTATTTCCGGATCAGGAAAATCTGAAAGTATAACTTGTCTTTTTGAAGATTCCATCTTAATATGGATCTTTGCCAGATCGAAACCTATAAGGACTTTTGCTTTTACGATAAGCAAAGCTTTTTTCTTAAGTTGTAGAAGTTTGAAAAATACACTTTTTCCATCACGATGGGCAAAAACTTCTGAGAATTCCCCTTCAACAGTAATTAACTTACAAACATTTTGTATCTTATCAAGCAATATAACTGACTGATCGTGAGATTCCCGGTACCTTCTATTCCTGAAAAACCAGGCTGTAGCACCAATCCCGCCGGCCAGGCCAAGCAATACCCCCAATAATATCAGGCTTTCCATAAATTATTAAAATTTACCGGACTAATATAGAACTTTTTATTTAAACATAAGCTCTTACAATTATTTTTCAAAAGCCGGACCTCATCCTTCTGATCTACTCGGCAGGGCTTTATCCTCTTATTTTAATATGAAAGACCTCGTATTTATGATCCCTTCGGCTATCTATCTGAATTCTGACTATATATTCTGCTGACTTCATTATGCCTCGTCCTCATGATTTATTTAGGAGGGCCGTGTCAGCAAACTTTCTAAATCAGACTCTTGACTTTATTGAAGAACACTATATTATAATGCAACATTGGTAAGTTCATTTTCTGAACGGGCAATGACAACAGCTCCACAACTATCACTCCATACATTAACCGATGTTCTTATCATGTCAAGTATCCGGTCAACTGTCAAAATCAACCCGATTCCCTCCAGCGGAAGTCCCATCGTATTAAGTACCACTACCAGCATTATTAAGCTGGCCATGGGAACTCCCGCTACACCTATGGAAGTCAGTAATGCCAGTACAACCAACATAATTTGCTGTCCGAATGCCAGTCCGACCCCATATACCTGGGCAATAAACATTGCTGCCATACATTCATAAAGTGCCGTACCGTCCATATTAATAGTAGCTCCCAGCGGAAGAATGAAGCTCGAAATTTTATTTGAAACTCCGGAATTATTTTCGAGTGCGTCTATGGTAAGTGGGAGTGTGGCATTGGAGGACGCAGTAGAAAAAGCAGTAAGCAGGGCAGTAGCCATATTTTTCATATGGGCAAAAGGTCTGGCCTTACCTACAAATCGCATTATAAGTGGCAGGGTGATAAATGCATGAAACAGTAATCCCCCAACAACACATAAAGTATAGATAGCCAGGCTGCCTGCAATGCTGGCTAAATTTTCTGAATTAGTCGCTACTTCACCGGCAACAATACCAAATATCCCTATTGGTGCAAATTTGATAATCAAAAGTGTCAGCTTCATCATCACTTCGAACATGGCATTAAAAAAAGTAGTCAGTGAATTTTTATATTTTGTCCTGCTGACAGAAATAAAATAACCAAAAAGTATTGCGAAAAAAATAACGGGAAGAATATCACCTTTAGACATTGCATCCACAATATTATCAGGTATCAACCTGGTAAAAAAATCTTTCACGGTAATTGACTCCTCAGCCAGATTTTCTACTGACTTCTCAAAACCCAGATCAGCACCCACTCCGGGTTGGACAGAGTTGACTATAACAAGTCCGGTGATAATAGCAATAGTGCTGGTGGATATGTAATATAAGATGGTTTTTAGACTGAGCCTCCTGAGATTCTGGGATTCACCCATATTGGTAACACCACTGATTATTGAGCTGAAAATAAGGGGGATAATTATCATTTTCAGCGCTCTTAAAAAAATATCTCCTGTCCATGCAACATATTTAACCCACTGAGGAGCAAAGTATCCGAAAATAACCGCCAGAACGAGAGCTATCAGGATTTGCCAGTGCAACTTGATCTTTACTTTTTTCACAACCTTGAATTTGATTAAATTTAAGGTTTGCTAAATTAATTTTTTTTGAATAGCTGACAAATTCTGTATAGCCTATCAGGAAAGAAATTTTTTAAATATGTTAATTTTTTATCGGTTGATTTAATTCAAATGAGTGTTTTATATATAAGTCCTTAATATTTTATCCTTATAATATCTCCATATACTTTCATTTTTGGATGTCTGGCAAAAGCTCTTACCTGCCATTCTTTTTCATCTTCTTTAATATCAGGTTTTATATAGAACATTCCCGTACCGGATATTTCTGTTGTTTCCGTTTCACTCCATTCATCCGATTCAAGTTCTTCCACAAATCCGGCATATTTACGGTATTGGAAACCTACCTGAAGTGTTTCTGAATCGCCTGTATCGATTATTTCTCCTTTAAATACCAACTGAGGTTTATCCCTGAATATTTTTTCAGCATTATGTGTGGTAATCACCGGCGGTTCCAAAGCAGGTGAGACGTTTGAAATTTTCATAACAACCGGATTATGCCACTTGTGGTTATTATAAATTCTTTGTGCCCTGACGCAGGATATATGGTAACCGTCCTCTCTCTGCTCCGAATAAGCTTTCGCATCTGTCCCGGGATTATACTCTACCAGTTCACCTGATTGTCCCAGAACACTTATTTCGCTATTTCCGGCTGTATAAACGGATTTAATTGTAAAATCCTTCCGTAAACCTCTCGGCCAATCAGGGATTTTAGTTAAAAAGACGTACAAAGTTTTTTCAGCAGGCTTCCATGTAAACCAGATATTTTCTTCGTTAGGGATGATCCACGGACTTACATTTTCAATTGCTTCATGATTAATAAAATTCCATGCTGCAATTTCACGAAGTATTTCCTCCTGTTCAACCGGTAGTTGACCATCTGGGCGGGGACCGACATTCAATAATAAATTACCACCTTTTGCACGTGTCTCAATAAGTATCTCAATAAGTCTGGTTCCTGGTTTATAAGATTCATTAGTAGGCTTATATGCCCATTGAGTACCCATTGTTATACAAGATTCCCATGGTTCTTCCGCAGTAATACCTAAAATTGTCTGCTCCGGTGTTTTCATAGCTCCTCTTGTAACAATTATGTCAGGCTGCAGATTCCATACTACTTCTTTACATTTTTCCTGTAATGGTCCTTCGCCGCCATCGAAGAAGATGATATCTATATCTCCATACTGTGCCATCAGTTCCATACATTGAAGCTCAACAAGTTCAAGGTAATTATTCATTATATGAGAAGGTAATGGCTCAGGAAAACGTCTCCGTACCTGTAATCCGTTTTCATAAAGAAAATTAAAATCTTCGGGTGAATAATAAAATCCGACTGCAAGACCTGCTTTCCGTACCCCTTTAACATATTTATCGAGAATATCTTCGCCATAAGGAGTATTCATAATGTTAAAATCTGTCGTCTTGGTATCCCACATACAAAATCCTGAATGATGCTTCGTAGTGAAAACAATATATTTCATGCCGGCGAGTTTGGCAAGAGTTGCAATTTCATATGGATCGAATTCAGCCGGATTAAATGTTTTTGGCAATTCGTTTACAAAGCGGTTGAGATAATCTTTCGAGGCTCCGGCCATAGAATGGCTTATTACTATCCCTAACTGGCTGTCGAAGCTAAAATGTATGAACATGCCAAACCCCAATTCTTTAAACCACTCCAACCTTTCAGTTTTATTAAGATTGAGGGGGGATGAATTGCTTTCTTTCTTAACTTGTGAATATCCAAATGTCGCACAAAAAAATAAAGCCAAAAATGTAAATAATTTTGTCATATTATTATGAATATTATTTATGATAAGTTTTTTACCCTTTAATTTTTTACCCTTAGGGTGGCACTCTGTTTTTATTTTTCTAAAAAAATTTAACCTTAGGGTAGAAGTTATATGCATTTATTTTTGCCAGGGTATTTTTCCTGCCCTGCGAATATGTTGTGACAATCTGTATTTTAAATTTTTAAATTTTTCCGAAGAGGATTTTAATGGAATTTGTTCACCGGGATCAGTTTCAAGGTTAAACAGCTGCATTGGCTCAAAAGGAGTATTCTGAACCAACTTGTAATTGCCCAGTCGTGCAGCATAATAACAGAGGCCACCATATGAACCACCCTCCCTGCGCATAAAAAATACTATACGGCTGTCCGTGACCTGATTCTTTCCTCTCAGACTCCGGAAAAGACTCATTCCATCTGTTTGGTGCTGTGGCTCCAAACCTGCAATTTCACAAAGAGTCGGATAAATATCCATTGTCAGTCCAAGATTACCGCATTTGGTTCCGGATTTTATGAATTCCTTCCAAACAAAACACGTTGGCACTTTTATTCCCCCTTCATACATATCCTGTTTACCTCCTCGTAAGTCACCGTTTGACGCCCCGCTGGGAAGATGTCCCCCGTTATCGGAGGAAAATATTATTAATGTATTTTTTTCTTTGCCTGATGTTCTGAGAGCTTTCATAACCCGGCCAATTCCACTATCAAGATGCTCTACAAAAGCTACATTCTTAGCTCTCTTTTCTTCTATATTCCCTTCACGATTTTTTACTTTTTCCAGCCATTCATCAGGTGGTTGAATAGGAAAATGAGGGGCATTATAGGCTAGATACAAAAAGAAAGGAGTATCTTTTTTATCTGCACGTTGATTTAAATAATCAACTGCCCATTCTGTAAAAAGGTCTGTTGCATGTCCTTCAGGATCTATTTCCTTATCATTAAGTCTCATATAATTATTTCCATGTCTCAGGTGTGTCCAGTAATCATCCATCATATCACCTAAAAAACCTTTGAAATAATCAAATCCACGCTCGTTGGGCTTATTGGGCGATTCAAGTCCCAGATGCCACTTACCTATAATAGCAGTTTCATATCCTGCACGTTTTAATTCCTCTGGCAAGGTAACTAAATCCTCCCTTAAATACCCCCAACTATTTGTATCGTGCGTACGTATCACGCCAGGGACACCGGCTATATCAGGATAGCAACCTGTCATAAGGCTTGCCCTCGTGGGCGAACAGACAGTGCAGTTGGCATAGAAATTTGTAAACTGCATTCCCTTTTCAAACAGCATATCAATATTAGGAGTTTGAATGTCCTTTCCTCCGTTTATTGATAAATCCCCATAGCCGAGATCATCTACCAGTATAACCAGTATATTCGGATTTAGCTTTTTTTCAATAGCTTCAGCGGTCTGCAACAGAAAAATCAGGGCATACATTAAGCCGCCCCGCAGTAATAATTTTTTACAAATGTTGATCATGGCTAATTATTTTTATGAAATTGAAATTAAATTTTATTTTAATCTTCCGTCCATGTCGTTCCTTCCTAACTCTGGACTTAAGGGTAATTTTACTGGCATATTATCACGTGCTGACCTGTAGACAGCAGTTATAAGTTCAACAGTAAGCCGTCCGTCCTCACCCGTTATCAATGGTTCCCTGTCATCTTCCAATGCCTCGAGAAAATCTTCTATTTGTTGTTCCATATAATAAACAGTTGCATCAATTGAATTAAAAAAATCAGAATCTTCTTTTACCCATTTTTCAAGATATTTTTCTTCGCCCGGCACAGTCCACAGATCATTAACAGGCGGCTCCTGAACAGTCGACATGCCTGCTACGAACATTGCACCACCATCGGTCTGCACACCAACCGAGGCACCATTTTCACCATGAACATGAACTTTTCCGAAAATGCCCGGTTTTTGTGAATTACTGACTATTATATTACCAATACCACCATTTTTGAATTTAATAATAGCAAGAGATGTATCCTCTACCTCTATGTAAGGATGATTAAGATTTCTCCAGATACCGTAAACTTCAGCGGCTTTACCCATATACCAAAGCAATATATCGAGTTGGTGGGGAGCCTGGTTAATGAGAACACCACCACCTTCCATATTCCATGTTCCACGCCATTTATCAGCATCATAATATTTTTTATCTCTCCAGCCCAGCATGTTAACAGTACCAAAAACAGGTTTTCCTATTTTCCCTACATCAATTGCCTCTTTTACCCTGCTAACAGGTTTATACCAGCGGCGCTGACTAATAACACCAAGCTTAACATTATTATTTTTACTTGCTTCAATAATTGCATCACAATCTTTCAATTCGGAAGCCAGTGGTTTTTCAACAATTATATGGGAGCCTGCTTTTGCGGCAGCTATAGCAGGATCACGGTGAAAAGGATGAGGAGTGCATATAATGGACAGATCAATATGTTTTTCAGCTATCATTTGTGAAATATCCTCAAATGATTCTGTTTTATATTGACGTGCAAATTCTATTGCTGATCTTTCTGTACGACTCCATACTGCAGCGAGGTTGGCATTTTGCAAATTCTGAACGGCTTTTGCATGCAAATGGGCAACTTTTCCGCAACCAAGAATGGCAACGTTGTATTGCTTTGAATTCATTCAAATATATTTTAAAAAATTAATTATCATTTATTTATCCAACGGTTTTTTTCTCATTACAAATGTTTATTTAATAGGCAAGAAAAGGATCATCATTAAAAATATTATATATTTATAAATAATGCTACGTAACTCGTTTTAACTTTTAAACCCTACATACTTTTTTTCTGTAACTGAAAAATGTATGCAGAAAAAAAGCTTCCATTAAAGTAAATAATTGCTAAAAATCATTACCATCACTTAAGGAGTGAGAATAATCTTATTTAATCCCGGTTCTTTATTATACAAACGGTTAAACCATTCGGCACCTTCCGACAAAGGGGCTACAGTTGATATTAATTTATCTACTTCCAGCTTCTTAGCAGCCAGTAAGTCAAGAACCAGTTCATATTCACCATTGATAGCGCAACTGCCCTGTACTGTAATTTCACGGGTGACTATATTTTGCAAAGGGAATTCAATCTTTGGTGAGAGATTTCCTACCAGTACGGCTGTTCCTCCTTTCCGGATGTTATTTAAACACAACTCAACTGTTTCGCTTATTCCCACTGCTTCAAAAGCAATGTCGGCACCACGGTTTTTAGTCAGTTTGAGTATCTCTAAAGCAGTATTGTTATCTTTTGTGTTAAAGACAAAATCGGCTCCAAAATCACACGCCATATCCAGTTTATTATTATCAATATCAAATGCAATAACCGGATCAGCTCCAAATATTTTCAGCAACCTGACTATAAAAATACCTACCATGCCGGTACCGGCCACAAGTGCGCTGCTTCCGGGATCCATACGGGAATTATTAATTGCATGTGCAGCAACAGCAACCGGTTCAACCATTGCAGCTTCTATAAAAGAAACTCCTTCGGGAATACGGTAAAGTATATGTTGGGGCACTGCCACCTTTTCTGCAAATGCACCGTGACGACGGTATTCACCCGGAGAAACCCCAAGTACCTGTCTGTTGTCACTCAGATTATAACGTCCTTTTAGTGTAAACCAGTCATTTAGCAGATAAACCGTCGAATCAAACGTAACTCTGTCACCTATATGCCAGTCTTTTACATCACTTCCTTTATCGATAATTATACCTGAAGCTTCATGTCCCATAACGAGAGGAGGTTTTCTTCGACCTGTGCTGCCGTCCATCCCGTGAACATCGCTACCGCATATACCGCAGGCCTTCACTTCAATCAGTACCTCACCGTTATTTATTTCGGGATCAGGAAAATCTCTGTAATTAAGTTGCTTGTAGCTTTCAAGTACCAATGCTTTCATCTGTTCAAACCTTTATTTTATATGCTCGTTTCATAGTGTTATTTTTTGAGTAATATTTTTTGCTTTGCGCGACTCATAAGTAAATTTCACATTACCTTTTCCTTTTATTAAAAACTGATATTCAGCCTTTTCATAGCCGGGAATTGCAAAGAACTGTATCTCAGGTTTATTTTTTTTGTATTTAACTTTTTCGAGCCGCAGATCAGTGATCTTACCTCCGGCAACAACCTCAACGCCGGTCACTTTAAGCATATCTTCAGTATAAAGATTTTTATCTGCCGCATAGGCTGTTATCGAGGGCAATCCTTTTTTATTATGCAGCCTGACCCGAATTCGGTGAAGATTATTATCAATCTGCTTTATATCAAAGATATCCATTTCTATTTCGGGGGTTTGTCCTGCCGAAAGCAATACAACGGATGCGTTACGATGCACGAGTTCCGGTAACATGAAAGGATGGGGCAAACGTGAACTCATTTTTACCCAGCCGCCTATCTCAATTTCTCCGTAAGTGGGATGATCATATTTTTGCCAGTCTTTATAGAGTTCACCCTGCGCAAGATGATCATTAAATTTTAACAGCTCTCTGTTTCTTGCTGTCCGGGAATGACTGTCCGGCGGCACTTCTTTTTCACCGCTTGTTTTTTTGTATGTTTCCTGCTCCCTCATAAATAGTTCGCCGGTAAAGGCAATTATCCCGTGTATAAAATAAAGATGTGAAACAAAATCACCATAAGTAGGATATAGTTGATATGACGGTTTATACACATAACCGGGTGTAATTTTTTCCGCTTTTTTACCAATAACATCATATGCTGCAATATCGGAGGGATGTATATATATTGATTTTTCCGCCGGAACTCTCAGCCACATGCCGCCCGTATTGTGAAAAGCATATCCTACAATGATATTAGGCCGGGCGGAAATATAATCTTCTATTGCTTTCAGTCCGACCCCTGAAAGAGGAAAATTGCCTGCTCCGCGCTGTACATAGGGAGGCATCCACTTATAACCCCAGTTGCGATTCGGATCGAGATAACCTTCAGCATCTTCATTAAAACGTCCGTCTTTATCATTATCGATACCCTCATATCCCAAAAGAGTATATTCTCCTTTTTCTCCCGGTATGACCCTGACCATGATCCTGGGATCTTCAGGATCAGCCTTGTATTTACCGAACTCGTCTTTTATGCGCATTTGACAAATATTGCCGTCACCGTCTAAATCATCAGGAGCATCCTCATCGAAAAGTCCGTCGTTATCATCATCTCTAGGAACCCTCAAACTCCTATTTGTATGAGGAGTGTTGGCATCGTTGAAAAAATGATATCGTCCGTCAACATTAACCACCGGAATAATATAATGGGCATTTCTGTCAACCGCCTCTTTAATAGTTTCATTTTCGTTATACCTTGTTAAAAGCATATTTGCATAATACAGGCATACTTCACCTGCCTGAATCTCATTACCGTGAATATTTCCATCTATATAGACACCGGGTTTATCAAGCTCTTCACCGGTTTCGGGATTATTGATAGTAAGTGCATAAATTTCCCTGTTTTCCTCGCTTTTACCAACTACATCCAGTTGTGTAAATTCAGGATAAGCTTCATGTAATACCCTGAGTGCTTCAACCACTTCACTATAATCATAATAACGGTCGAATCGCAGCGGTACTTCAATTTTGTCATTGTCCGGCGGCTGAGCGACAATGGCAAGTGGAAATAATACAAATAATAAATATAGATTTTTCATCTGTTTATAATTTCATAATTATTTTAAAAAAACTAATCAAAAATTTGAGAACATATGGAACCGCTTTGCTCTCACATAAACTTTTTTAAACATTTGCTTTTTATAACTTTTGTATAAAAAAGTTCACATTCGTTTTCATGATCAACCGCCAATACTAACATATTTTATCGTTTCACCCAAAACCGCCGATTCAATTTTTGCTGAAATATCAATTTTCTTTTCTGTTCTCAACAACCAACTGATTTTTTTCACCTGATTACCGCCAATTGGTCCGAGGGGCTCACGTTTAATTCCTTCCAGCAGTTCAAATTCCCCCTCGAGAATTACCACTACCGGTGCAGGCTGATTATTACGCTGTCCCATAGCAATCGGGTAGGGAAGATAACCCCTGTTTTCAACAAAAAGTTCCAGTTTGTATACCCCGGCACCCAAATCCGTAATTTTTTCATCCGCAAAGGCTATACGGGGTAATTTCTCTGTAAGATGCAACAACCATGGAAGCTGGATATCTAATAAAGAATCAATATGAACAGGTTTGGGAGTTGTTTCAAAATATGGAATAAATCCCCCGATTTCAACTTCGCCCAATTCAGGATGATCATATTTCTGCCAGTCCGCAAAGCCATTTCCGTCCCATTCTTTCTCAGACCAGGCAAGCAGTGCCTTATCCTTCTGACTGAATTTCTTTTCTTTTTCAGATTCTTTCAATTCTTCCAGCATTTCTGCTAATTTCTTTGGAGTTGTTTTGCCCGATTTTATCATATCAACAATATCAACGGCATTATATTTTTCAGTTGCATTATCAGACTTCAGAAAAGTAGCAATCTTTTCTTTATCCAGCTTAAGGAATTCTTCCGAATCCATGTCTCTGACTTCATCGAGTGACAAAAAACCGTGATCCTTCGTCTTATTATTTTCATCAGTTTTAGGAACCCTGAATAAATTCATGCTAAAGGATGGAACTCCCAGATGATAATATGCCCAAAGTTCAAATGAGCCATTTTTGGCAGGTTGGGGATCAAGGCGACTTAGATTGAAATTTTTTGATTTCAGATACTTTTTATATTCAACTGAAAATTTTTCATAAAATTCAAGGTCTCTTTTCAAAGGATTAACAGCAGCTCCCAGTCCCAGAATATTTGCAACAGTATGAGGAGTAAACCTTTCTCCGTCGGGTACATGTTCCCTGAACATATCAATAACCTCATCCATTGTAAAGGTTTCCGAAGCATCCACTCCGAACATCCTGGCATAACGAGCAGGGATTTTAACTTTATCGGATGATGTATCTCCTTTTCTTCCGGCCTTGGGGGGCACAAGACAAAAATCAGAGCTTCCCAGAGTATAAACCATGATTATCTCGGGATGATCGTAAATAAATTTCATTATTCCATATACCTCAGGTGATTGTCCCGGCCATAATCCTGCTTCCTTTTTATCTGCCGGGAACAAATGAGGGAAAGTAATTCCGGGATTAATTCCTCCTTCACCATCCTCATTGTACTCTCCGTCTCCGTCATTATCAACTCCTTCAGTATATAATCTGTACTTACCACGTTCGGCGTTATCAATATCCGCCTTAACCATTATTCTTGTATCCTTATGAGATATAATATGAGTACCCTCCATACTTTTCTTTCGCATAAAGGTAATGAAGCCGTCTCCGTTCAGATCGTCATAACCATCCTCATTTACAGAATCATCCGCATCGTCATTAATACTGAAATCATTTACCGAACGATTATATTTGATATCCTCAAAGAAACCTTTGGCAGCATCAGGATTAGGAAGCGGCAATATATACCATTTTAAAGAGGATGTATATTTTGCTGAGTCGATTATCATTCTGGCAAGCTTAAGAGCTCCTTCCACAGCCAGAGGCATATTACCTTCAAAATTAGCCCCTGCAAAGATTGCAGGTACATCTGTTTTGTCAGCGCCAATTTCAATTACAGTAACCGGTTCTCCTCCGGGACTTGTTGCAAGGGTATGAAGTTTGACCTGATCAGGCCGGATTTGCCTTAGTTCATTTAAAAATTCACGAACTTCGCTGTTAATATGATATTTATCGAATGTAAATGCATTTTGTGAAAAAATGACGCCGGGCGTAATAATCAGCATGAAGATCATCCAGAAACTAAATTCCTTTTTTAATATTATCATATACATTTAAAATTTTATAATTATCTATGAGAATGGACCCAAAATGGCGCAAAGTACTTGACTTGAATAACTATATCTGACTATAATCCGCCGGCACCAGAAATTTTTTATTTACTTTACTTACTGTATTTGCATATTCTTCTTTAACGCTCATTTTTCCCCATTCCTCACTGTTTCTGAATTTATTCCAGTTGGTTTCCCGTTCTTCCATATCCTTAAACCACAACATGTAGGTAAGGGCAGGCATATGGCGGCCGGCAAGTATCTCGCCGAAAAACACCGGATGAAGTCCGACCTTTTCAAATAAAGGAAGTTCTTCATTATTAAACATTTTCACTTTTCTTCTTAATGCATCTTCATTATAACTTTCATAAGTACGAAGCTCAAATAAGTTCCTGTTTTTGGAAGGCATCCTCATATCCGGGATGGAATTGAAAGCTTCAAGTAAAAATGTCTCATACCGTTCAAAAACCGGCTGGTTTGCAGGCAGACTGAAATATTCTTCAGCAGCATCAAGAAAAGTTCTGTCTGTTTTCATTTCATGGATTGTATTCCAGTAATCTTCAGGACCTTCGTGGACATGAAGAATATAAACCATTGGTGGTTCTTCCATGCTGTATTCATTAAAAGCCCCGACTTTGACACCTCTTTTGTTAAGAAATGGAATAACTGCGCTGTTGTAGTAATTTTTCAACAGGTTTTTGCTGTTTCTCCCGGAAAGCCTGTAAACTTTAAGTTCATATAAATTTTTACTTAAAGAATTTGTCGGTTTGGCATTGATTGTATTGGCAGCAAGTGCAGAGCCGGCCAACACAGCCGATTTTTTCATAAATGATCTTCTCTTCATTTTTATAAATTTTTTAGCCAATATACTAATTCCTGAAAATTTATTAGCCATATTGGCATAATAATTGACTATAATTTACGGAAGCAATTACAACAAAATGACTTTTAAAAGAAGTTTAACGTACCCCCAAAAGGGAAACAAGTTGCCAACTAGCCAAAAAATGACCGACATTAAAAATAATAGGATAAATATTATTAACTTTGAATAAAATTTGAGATATGGATAAGTTGATAAATAGAATAACGATTGATTCTGAAATCTGTCATGGTAAACCATGTATAAGGGGGATGAGATGGCCTGTTGAGGTTATCATTGATATGTTGGGATCAGGTATGACTATTGATCAAATACTTGATGACCATAAGGAGTTAGAAAAAGAGGATATTTTAGCAAGTTTAAATTTTGCAAAATTATATTTATCAGGTCATACAATTAAGGATGTCGCCTAATGAGATTTCTTTGCGATGTTCATATTTCCTACAAATTGACAAAACACCTAATTTCTTTAGGTTTCGATTCGATACATGTAAATGAGATTTTAGATAAATCGGAGACCAAAGATTCTGACTTATGTAAATATGCAGATCAAAACAATTATGTAATTATATCTAAAGACTCAGATTTTAGGGACTCGTATTTTGTTAAACAAACACCTAAGAAACTAATTAAGATTAATTTAGGTAACATCCCAAATCAAGAATTAATAAATATTTTTAATGACAATATTGATGTGATTCAGAAACTTGGCACCAAAATGAACTTTTTACTTGAGATCGATAGGGATGATATCAATTTAATAGAATTATAAATTTAAAAGGCCAGTTGGCAAAAATATTATTGGAAAGTCCGGGTTTATTAAATAAAAAGATTCAAGATTTAAGATTCGAGATTCCAAAGGGTAAATAATAAACTGAATGGTATACTTTATTTAAATAATTATCGTTAAACAAATAAAAAACATTGTCATGAAAAAAATAATTTTTCCTTTGTTTCTATTTATTCTATCGACTTCTTTAATGGCCCAGCCTACATTCGATCTGGGATTGAAAGCAGGACTTAACAATTCTAAAGTTACCCTTAAGCTTGATCAGATTAACTCCGAATCGATTTTAAAATATCATATCGGTGCCTTCGGACGGATTGGCTTTGGACGAATTTTCCTGCAACCCGAAGCATATTTCAGTGCTAAAGGAGGTGAAGTGGAAGGTAGTATTATTGATGTAGCTTCCAGATTCGATTTTAACACGCTTGATGTACCATTGTTATTAGGAATTAAAGTTCTGAAGGGCGAAAAGGCCGATCTCAGGATAATGGCAGGACCTGTTTTCAATATAGTAACCTCAAATGATATTGAAGGGGATGACCTTTTAAATTCTCAGTATTATAAAGATAATTACTTTGGTTTCCAATATGGATTGGGTGTTGATATCTTTGCTTTCACTCTTGATCTACGGATGGAAAACAGTGCTAATAAATTTTATCAGCACCCGGATTCGGAGTTAGATGGGAAGAATAGTACTTTTATGATATCATTAGGATATAATATCTTTTAATTCGTCTGTTTAGAAAGTCCCCTGACTGCGTTAAGCTTGTCCTCAAAATGATCATTTACGGATAGTAAACTCACATTTTTCGGTCTGCGCCGGCCTTGTCAGCGAACTTTCTAATTCAGACTCTTATATAAAAATGAGTACTTACTTAATCCTTGTTTAGAAAGTCCCCTGACTGCGTTAAGCTTGCCCTCAAAATGGTCATTAGTCGATACGCCTTCCTGCCCAGTTAACGGCATTTTTGATATGTTCGATAACATTTTCATCCTGAAATGCTTCATGTGTATGTCCAAAAACCGTATAAAATGAACGAACACCGTCTTTGTCCTGCCACCAGATAACAGGATGATCTTCCATTCGCCAGTTATCGTTTTTATACTTAGTTACAGTACTTTCATCCAGTCTGGCCAACACATTCGCATTATCCCTGGGATTTTTTTTGAAAGAATACCATTCATCATGCGTTGTATAGGATTTCCTGCCCTCAAAAGGTTTCATGGCAGGATGATTGAAACTTTCAAAAATAACAGTAGCTTCCTGGGCCGGCGGATGCGTTTTAAACCATGCCCCCACCAGTTCTCCATAGTAAGGCCACTCATATTCAAAATCCGCAGCTGCATGAATACCAACAAATCCTTTTCCCCCATTCATGAATTTTTCAAATGCTGCCTGCTGACTTTCGTTCAATGCATCTCCTGTAGGATTTAGAAAAATGGCTATATCGAATTTCGGCAGGATTTCTTCATTAAAAAATGATGGATCTTCAGTAGCCGTAATTATCCACTTTTGATCCTTACTCAGATCATATAACATTTTTAGTCCCGAAGAGATAGAAGCATGCCTGAACCCCGCAGTTTTGCTAAAAACCAGTATATTTAAGGGTTGCCCGTATTCAGCGCCCTTTTCCTGTCCGCACATATTGAAAGATAAAAATAATACCAGACCTAAAATCAAAAATTGAATTCTCATAATTATTATTTTTAAGAGTTATATTTTTTTAAATGCAAGTTTAGCAAAAAAGATGTTTAAAAAGTAACCTGAGTTGATATAAATTATAAATATGTCCAACCTTTAGTCTTTACAATTATTATCTTTGCATCTCACAAATAAATAATGTGGAATGCACGAAATAATTTACTGGGTCATAATAGCTATAATAATTATTGACTTCCTTGCCGAAAATTATCTGGAGTATCTTAATACTACAAAAATGGGGACTGAATTGCCCGATGAAGTAAAAGACGTTTTTGATCAGGAGGAATATTCCAAACAACAGTCCTACCAACGTGAAAATCACCGCTTCGGCATAATCACCGGGACATTTAGTTTTCTGGTAATTCTTGCCATGTTCCTGTTTTACGGTTTTGCTTATGTGAACAATATTGCACAAAATATTACAGAAAACTCCATTTTAGCGGCACTCATATTTTTCGGGATACTCATGTTCGCTTCTGATATTCTGAATACACCATTCTCTGTTTATGACACCTTTATTATTGAAGAAAAATATGGTTTTAATAAAACCAAACCAAAAACATTCATACTTGACAAGATAAAAGGATGGATGCTTGGGGCAATTATCGGTGGCGGATTACTAGCGCTTATAATTTTTATATATCAGAAAAATCATAGTATGTTCTGGATATATGCCTGGCTTGTAATAAGTGGTTTTAGTATATTCATGTCCCTTTTCTATTCAAATCTGATAGTACCTCTCTTTAATAAACAAAGGCCTCTTGAAGAAGGCGAATTGCGGGATGCCATTCAGAATTTTGCAGATAAGGCAGGTTATAAATTAAATGATATCTATGTGATCGACAGTTCCAAACGTTCATCCAAGGCTAATGCATATTTTACCGGACTGGGAGCTAAAAAGCGCATAGTACTCTATGATACCCTCATAAATGATATGGAACCCGATGAAATTGTAGCTGTTTTGGCGCATGAAATAGGACACTATAAAAAAAATCATGTTACGCAGGGAATAGTCATTTCACTTATTCATACAGCTATTGTCTTATACATATTCTCCCTGTTGATAAATAATAAAGAACTGAGTATGGCACTGGGAGTTGAAGAACCTAATTTTCATATCGGACTGATAGCTTTTGGTATTTTATATTCGCCTGTTTCTTTTGTATTGGGTATTTTCATGAATATACTCTCGCGGAAAAATGAATACCAGGCTGATGCTTATGCTGCAAAATACTACAAGGCTGAATCTCTTGCTTCCGCACTTAAAAAACTTTCTCAGAAGAATCTCAGCAATTTAACGCCTCATCCTGCGTATGTATTTTTTAACTATTCCCATCCTCCTCTGTTATATCGTCTGAAACACTTAAATAAATATAAGAAAGATGAAAGCTGAAATAATCACCATTGGCGATGAAATACTAATAGGGCAGATTATCGACACAAATTCAGCATGGATTGCAGAACAATTTAATTTAAACGGAATTGAAATACACGAGATCATCTCGGTACATGATAATCATGAACAGATCATAGAAGCATTAACAAACTCAGCAAAAAAAGCAGATCTGGTTTTAATGACAGGCGGACTTGGTCCGACGAAAGATGATATTACTAAAAAAGCTCTATGTACCTTTTTGGATACCCGTTTAAGTTTTCATGAGCCCACCTGGCAACACATCAAAAAGCGATTTGAAAACCGTAAAGTTTTCTTAAATAAGCTTAACCGCAATCAGGCTCTTGTCCCGGAGACATGTATTGTTTTACCTAACGAAATTGGGACAGCTCCGGGTATGTGGTTCGAAAAAAACGATACAATCTTTATTTCTGTACCCGGCGTGCCATTTGAAATGAAAAATATTACAGAAAAAGAAATTTTGCCACGACTTAAAAAGTATGGAAAAAATAGAGCATTACTTCATAAAACAGTGTTAACTCTTGGACTACCTGAATCAAAACTGGCACAAAAAATCGAAAAATGGGAATCATCTCTCCCTGCAAATATCAGACTTGCTTATCTTCCTGATCCGATGTCAGTCAGATTGCGTCTTTCGGCCTACGGTAGAGAGATTAATTTATTAAAATTACAGATTGAAAGTGAAATAAATAAACTTAATGAGCTTATTCCTGATTACATTTTTGGATATGATAATGACACTATGGCGGACATTATCGGGAAACTACTTCTTGAAAAGGAAAATACATTATCAATAGCCGAAAGTTGTACCGGAGGTTATATTTCTCACCTGATTACTTCAGTTCCGGGATGTTCAAAATATTATAAAGGTGGGATAACTGCCTATTCGAATGTAATAAAACAGGATATGCTGGGAGTCGAGACTGATATTCTGAAAAAATACGGAGCTGTTAGTGAACCCGTTGTTCGTCAGATGGCAGAAAACGTAAAAATTAAATTCAGAAGCGATTATGCAATTGCCACATCAGGAATTGCAGGTCCTGCCGGAGGTACCACAGATAAACCTGTAGGTACAGTGTGGATTGCCGTTGCCGGACCAAAAAAAACAGTAAGCAGAAAATATATATTCGGCGATAACAGGGAACGAAACATTATCCGCTCCAGTCAAACCGCTTTACAAATGTTACGAAGGATTATTATACTTTAAACGAATGAAAAAAATAGTTTATACCACTTTTGCTACCATAGCTTTAATTCTTTCTATACCAATCTCAGTAACTGCCTTGCATAGACACTGTCCGTCAGAAAACACCGGAATATCCCGGCAAGGTATGTTAGATATAAATACTTTTGAAGTTTGTTATTCATTAAAAGCAAAAAATATAAATAAAAAAATACCACCTGACATAAGAAGGTATTTAAACAAAATAGTATCTGAAATAATAACTATAGGTGATGAAATTCTTATCGGACAGATCATAGATACAAATTCGGCATGGATTGCTGAAAAACTTAATCTCTACGGCATTGAAATACGGCAAATAACATCAGTACATGACGACAAAGAGCATATCACTGAAGCTCTCCAAAAGGCAGAGAAGAATGCTGATCTAATCATTTTAACAGGTGGTTTGGGGCCGACCATAGATGATATAACCAAATCTGTTCTGTGCAATTATTTCGATACAAAACTGATTTTTCATAAACCTACATTTCGGAATATCGAAAAACTTATGGAAAAACGGGGCATTGACATGAACAGGTTTAACCGTGCCCAGGCAATGGTGCCTGAGTCATGCATAATACTTCCAAATAAAGTCGGAACCGCACCGGGATTATGGTTTGAGAAGAATAGCATTGTCTATATTGCTCTCCCTGGAATTCCCTATGAGATGAAGCACATTATGGAAAACCATGTACTGCCACGTCTTCAGGAAAATAGAAAAAACAGGGCTATTTTTCATAAAACAGTATTGACGCAAGGCTTGACTGAGTCGATATTATCAGAAAAACTGGAAAACTGGGAAAAATCTCTGCCCCACAACATAAAACTGGCTTACCTGCCTGACCTCTTTTCAGTGCGCATACGCCTCTCGGCCACGGGAAAGGATAAACAAATGCTTAAACAACAGGTAGAAACGGAAATTGAAAAATTAAAACTACTTATTCCGGATCATATCTTCGGATACGATAACCAAACATTAGCAGAAGTTGTCGGAAATATACTGACAACAAAAGGTAAAACAATAGCCTTGGCAGAAAATTATACCGGTGGATATATTTCTCATCTTATAAATACAGATTCGCAAAGAAAAAAATATTTTAAAGGGGGAATTACATTATATTTCAACGAGATGAATAAAAATATTTTAAATATTGAGCAGGGATTTATCAGGGAACACGGAGAAGCAAGTGAAGCTGTAGCAATTGAAATGGCAAGACGTATACGTAAAATTCTGGCAACTGACTATGCGGTGGCTACAACAGGAATTTCAACTCCGGTCAAGGGTACAGAAGAATCACCTTCCGGAACAGTATGGATAGCCGTTGCCGGTCCGCACGGCATAACAACAGAAAGATTTGTATTTGGAGATAACTATATGCGAAATATTGTGATCTCGAGCCAGACTGCCCTGCAAATGTTAAGAAGAATTATCAGTAAAGATTAAAAATAGGAAATGTTAGGTTATGAACCGGGAAATTATTAAATTATACCTAAATATCTGAAGTAGGATCATTATGAAATTCTAAAGTGTGCATTAATATTGGGAAGCGCGATATAAAAATTTTGAAATTTATTAAATTGATTTTAAATTAATTATAAAAAATAATAAGGCATTTATGAGTTAAAAGTTTGCTTTTTATACTGAACTCAACCATAAGAAAATTAGTATGAAGAAAATAATAATTATTACAGGAATCATTATAATTATACTGGTGGCTTTGCTTGCGGTCACGCCCCTATTTTTCAGACAAACGTTACTTGATAAAACGAAAACGACAATAAATAAAAATATAAATGCCAAAGTAGAATTTAATGATCTTAAATTGTCCCTGTTGCGAAATTTTCCAAAACTGACCATTGAATTAACAAATATTATAATTACCGGTAAAAAGGAGTTCCATAACGATACTCTTTTATCTGTTACGTCATTGAGAACAAAAACATCATTAAATCAATTATTTAATAAAGAGGGTATTGGCATTGAAGAAATAATCATTATAAAGCCTCACTTGAATCTTATATCCGGTAAAACAGGGAATGTTAACTGGGACATTGCACCGGCGGGTGAAACAGCGGCGGATTCTGAAGAAAACGAATTGGAACTTAATCTCGATAAAATTGAAATTTCGGATGCAAAATTTGTCTATGAAGATCGCGGAACTGATATGTTGCTCAATATCGAAAATATAAATATAGATATTTCGGGAAAAATGTACGGATCAACAGCTACTTTGCGTGCCGAAGGAAAATCGGATCGTTTTTCCCTTGTCTATGGCGGGGTTAATTATATTTCAAATGTATCTCTTGAAACAAGCTCTTTGCTGGCTATGGATTACGATAAGATGGATATCGGTATTAAAGAAAATGAATTACTTGTAAATCGCCTTCCCATGGAAGTCACCGGTAATATCCAAGTACCCGGAGACAGCATGTTCTTCGATTTGCAACTAAAAACCAAAGAGTCGGGATTCGACAATTTCCTTGCATTAGTACCTCCGGATTACGAAGAATATCTTAAAGACATTCAAACTAGCGGTACTGCCGTTGTAAATGGCATTATAAAAGGCTGGTATTTTGATGAAGATTATCCTTCTGTGGATATAGCTCTTGATGTAAAAGAAGGTAACTTCCATTATGCCGACCTTCCGGAGGAGATCAGAAATATATCAGCCGATGTATCAGTTATAAAACCTCAGGGAGTGCTCGATCTAACCGAAATATCTGTCAGAAAGGCTCATGCCGAAGTGAAAAATAGTCCGGTAGACTTAACCCTTTTAATGAAAAATATTGTTTCGGATCCATATTTTGACGGATCATTAACGGGAAATGTTGATTTCAATGATTTAAAAGATGCACTTCCCCTCGACAGCGTAAATATTAGCGGTATAATAAATGCCAATCTCATTGTAGAAGGTAATTATTCGGCTATTGAAAATGAGGAATACAACAAGATAAAATCAGATGGAAATATAACTCTTTCAAATTTTATTTACGAAGCAACTGATTTGACTCAAAATATTGTTATTCCCAATGGAAATCTGGAGTTTACGCCCAGTGCGGTGAAGCTTGCCGGCTTTAATATGAAAGTGGGGCAGAGTGATCTTCGTTTATCAGGTAATGTGAATAATTACCTTGAATATATTTTAAAAGATGGTATTCTTTCGGGAACACTGGAACTAAATTCACCCCTCGTAAACTTAAATGAACTGTTGCGATTACAGGTCGATAAAAAATCTCCGGCCGCCCAATCACAGCCGGAAGTAAATAAAGATAATGAAGAAGAAATAAAAGAAGTTCTTGTTTTTGATATTCCTGCAGATATTAATTTTACTTTTCATTCGGAAATAGATAAAGTTGTTTTTGAACGTTTGCCCATAACAAATGTAAACGGACTTATTACGGCCCAAAACGGCAAACTGGTGCTTAACGGACTGAGGATGAATATGCTTAATGGTGAAATGGTACTGACGGGTTCTTACGAAAATACCCCGGCAAATAAGCCTTTGTTTGACTTTGGTATTGAAATGAAAAACTTTGATATCCCACATGCATATCAAACTTTGACAGGAATTCAAAGAATGCTTCCAATTGCAGGTTATAGTCGCGGTAACTTCAGCAGTAATTTGCAAATAGACGGACAATTAAATTCCGGTTTTAACCTGATGGCTTCATCAATAAACGGAAATGGGGCAATCATGACGGAAAATCTCAGTATAATTGAATCTCCTTTATTTAACCAATTAAATGGCATAATAAGGGAGGAAAAACTTAAGAATGTGCAGGTAGACGACTTCAGAGCAAGTGTGGATATAAAAAACGGGGAAATAGACTCGAAACCGTTTGTTACCAGAATAGCAGGACAGGAAACTACTATCAAAGGAAATATAAATACACAAAATATAGTAGATTTGCAAATGAATTTTAATGTTGAGAGAGGAGCATTCGGATCTGATATTCAAAATATTTTAAGCGCATTGCCGGGTGAAGAACGTATTGATTATATTCCTGCAACTGTTGTTATTAAAGGCCCTGTAAAAAATCCTGAAGTTAAAGTTAATCTAGAAGATGCCAGAAAAAAAATTACCGAAGAAATAAAAAAATCTACACAGGATGATCTCAAAAAATCATTAAATAAGGTAGGCGAAGGCCTAAAAAATCTTCTAAAATAATATGGAAAATAAAAATTATTTCAGTCTTGAACCCTCAATAGGAAAAAGTTTCAGTTATGGGTGGAGTATTATATTTAACAAGCCTTTTTTAACATTATTGCTGGCAGTGATAATCAGTGGTTTACTAAAAGGGCTAATGAGTTATAACCTTAAGACAGAAGACCCTGACTGGTTTAATTTGATGTGGATTTTTCCGGCTGCTATGTTCAGTCTTGCTTACAGCCTGCTTTTTATTCCGGTTATCTCTTACGGTGTGGAATATCTTTTTTTGAGGGCAATACGTTATGAGGAGGCTGATTTGAAGTATCTTTTCGAAGGTTTTAAAAATAAATACCTTAAAATAATATTAGCCAATCTCATAGTATCTGCTCTGGTAATTGTAGGTTTCGCTCTGTTAATCGTGCCGGGAATAATTGCGCTTTGCAGGTTGGCTTTTGTTCCTTACCTAGTAATGGATAAAGAGATGGAACCGGTACATGCTGTTGAAAAAAGCTGGCAGATGACACGAGGCTATGGCTGGAAGATCTTCTGGATGGGGATTGTTTCTTTCTTTATTATAATTGGCGGATTTATCTGTTTTTTTGTGGGAGTTATAATCTCGTTCATGTGGATACACTCTGCTTTTGCAACTCTTTATCAATCGGTTCTAAACAAAAATAATTATGACAACCCTATTCCTGTAATTGAAGTATATGAATCTTAAAACCAATTATTTTTTAGTCCCTCATTATCTGGCAATATAGCCCTAAGAAAAATACTTTGGGAAAAAGAAAAAAGAAGTTACATAAGAGACTCTGCCGGAAATGAGCTACTTCGGAGCAGGGACCTAAAGTATCAAATGGAGTTTGTTGCGCAAATGTATAAATTTCCAACACATGGTTCGGGATATTAAACCACTTTTTATAAAATAGAGTGTTAGCTTATTAATCAGGCATCCTACAAAAATTGCTGATAAAGATCGTGAATTCCCAATTATGCGTTATTTTATCATTTATATTTGTTTGATTATACTCCGGAATGATTACATTTGAAAGATGATGAAGCGATCTATTCTGTTAACTATTTTCATTATTACCGTTTATTTTGGTCAGGCTCAATATTTCCAGACAGGACAAGATCCTGCCTCCATTAGATGGCAGCAGATCAATACAAAAAATTTTCAGTTAATATATCCTGTATATTTTGAAAAACAAGCCCAAACTTTAGCTTCTTATCTCGAAAAGATTTATGAATATGGCAGTTACTCCCTGCGTCATAATCCTGCCAAAATGCCTGTAATTCTGCATACCCAAACAGTAAAGTCAAACGGACTTGTGGCATGGGCTCCCCGCCGTTCCGAATTTTATACTACACCACATCAGGACATTTATCCGCAGGACTGGCTGAAACAATTGTCATTGCATGAATTTCGCCACATTGTCCAGGTAGATAAGGTTAATAGTCATATACCCCGTCTGCTGAAAATTGTATTTGGAGAACAGATAACTGCCCTTGTTTTTGGGGGATACCTTCCCTGGTGGTTAATTGAGGGAGATGCTGTTGTAACTGAAACTGCCCTGAGCAATTACGGACGCGGACGATTTCCTTCTTTTTTAATGGAACACAGGGCACAATTGATCGAGAAAGGTGTTTTTTCGTATGATAAAGCTTACTTAGGATCTTACCGTGACTTTGTACCCAACCATTATAAACTGGGTTATTATCTTGTCGGAAATAGCCGTGCCAGATATGGTGCAGAATTATGGGACAAAGTGCTGACATTTACCGGTAAAAAACCTTTATACCTTACTCCTGTAAATAAAGTATTAAAAGATATGACAGGTTTAAATAAAGTCCAGCTTTATAAATCTGTATTTGACAGCCTGAAAAATGTATGGACAAAAATGGATAATGAATATGATCCGCTTCCTTATAAAATAATCTCTCCGAAATCAAATATATATAAAATATATAAGTATAATCACTGGATTAATGATTCAATTATTATTTCCTTAAAAACATCCTATAAGGAAATTTCATCATTTGTCACATTAAAACAAGACAAAAGCGAAAACAAAATCTGTATTCCCGGATCTATATTTAATGAATCAGCCGGATTCCACGATGATTGGATCATTTGGTCGGAACAAATTCCCGACATCCGCTGGGAGCACAGTGGTAAATCGCTTTTGAGAATGTTCAATACTAAAACAAAAAGAAAAATTGAGATCGACACTGACTTTAAGAGTTTCAGTCCTGCAATTTCTCCTGATGGTAGTGAAGTACTTACAGTCGAAACGGACTTTTCCAATAACTATTACTTATCGGTCTATAGTATACCGGAAGGAAATTTGATCAGCCGCTTTCAAACACCAGACAATAACTATTTTCTGTCGCCTCAATGGCTTAATAATGATTCAGTTGCGGTCATACTTCTCACCGCTCACGGCAAGCGGATTGCCGGAGTTGATTTAAATTCAGAAAATTCGGAAATATTGATTGAAAAAGATTTGGGAGATATAAAACAACTTAGAGTTGCTGAAAAACAATTATATTTTATAAGTTCATACAGTGGTAAAAACAGTTTGTATAAAATCGACTTAAATAATCTCTCCATAGCAAGAATTTTCGAATCACGTTTTGGAGTTGAGTCGCCCGCTATATCACCTGACGGTAAAAAAATTATATTAAGTGATTATACTTCAGATGGTTACCGATTGATTCAAATATCTGCAAACCATAGAAAAATTGTCCCTTTATCTAAAATTGATAAAGGGAAGTATCCTTTAGCTGAAGAGTTAGCTGATCAGGAAGCAGTTATACCCATTTTACAAGATAATTCTACAAGTAATTATCTTTCAACTAAATACAAAAAAATATCAAATCTTTTCAATTTTCATAGCTGGGCACCACTTTACATAGATGCCAATAAATATAAAATATTCCCGGGTGCAAGTCTTATGTCACAAAACAAACTCGGCACATCTGAAACAATATTAGGGTACAAATGGGATTTATCTGAAAATACCGGCCGTTTTTTAGCAAACTATTCCTATAAAGGTTGGTATCCTGTGTTTGATCTGAATTTAGGTCTTGGTAACAGGGCTTCCGAATATACGCTGATAAAATCGACCACCAACACACAGGGTGAAGTAATAAAGAGAGACACTACCAAACAACGTTTTATGTGGCGTGAATCTACTGTCACTGCCGGTATAAAGCTGCCCATGGATTTTACAAAAGGTGCTTTCTACCGGTTACTTCAACCGGAAATACATTATGATTTCAATAATTATAAACACCGTCCATCAACGCCTGAAAAATTTTATAGCGGAAGCTATCATTCATTAATTTACCGACTTTACTTTCATCAGTTGTTAAGACAAAGCTATCAGGATATTTATCCCGATTTTGGCCTTATTATCGATGGAACATTCAGACACTTATTAAATCAGTCAGGCAGGAAAAATTACTTGTCTGCAGGACAATCATTATTTTATTTTCCGGGATTAATGAAAAACCATGGAATAAAAATTTATGCAGGCATACAGCACAAAAAAAATAAAAGCGGACCGGGATTCAGTGATGTAGTAAGATATTCCAGGGGGTGGGGACGAATAAGTACGACAGGAATAAGTACATTAGGAGTAGATTACAAATTACCTTTGGCATATCCCGATAATAATTTTTTCGGATTATTGTATTTGCGCAGAATAGTAACTTCACTCTTTGCCGATTACACACATCTAAAAGGCAATTTTAATAGTGAAGGTAAAATAACAGGTGAATTCACAGAAGATATCTCATCAGTGGGGACGGAAATAACTGCGGATGTAAATTTTCTGCGGTTCTATGCTCCATGTGAAATCGGCTTTCGCTCTTCCTATCTTCCTGAAAATAGAAAAATGATATTCCAATTTCTATTTTCTATCGATTTCACCTCTCTTTAGGCGCTTGAGCTACAAAAGTTATCAACAAGCTTTATAAAACAAACTCCCGATTTTATTGACAAACACTCTTTAAGGTCAATACAGTGATTTCAGCAGGCATATCAATACGCCACGGAACTCCCACTGTACCAAGTCCGGTATTAACATTGAGAACCCCGTTTTCATTATCATATAAACCACCCCAATGGCATAGCGTTAAATATGCAAGACTAAACGTAATACCTGCAGGTTTAATCCCCCATTGTAATCCGTGACTGTGACCCGAAAGAGTAAGATTTATATCCCTTTTGCCATTAACTTTGCTCTCCCAGTGGGCAGGATCGTGTGTCATGAGTATAGTAAAAGCTCCCTGCGGTATTCCATACATTGCCTTACTAAGATCGGCATACTGAGGAAAAGGAGGATGTCCCCAATTTTCTGTTCCGATTAAAAAAATTGAATCCCCTTTATTTTTGATCACAACATGTTCATTTCTCAAAATATTGAATCCCAATTGCTTATTATAAGATACTATCTCATTAAAATTTTCCTGCTTCTTCTCTTCACTATCCCATTTCATATAGTCACCATAATCATGATTCCCCAAAACAGAATAGCATTGCCTCCCTGTAGTAAATTTTCGAAAAATATCTACACATCCATTCAATTCATTAGAAAAATTATTTACAATATCTCCTGTAAACAATAACAAATCAAAGTCAATATTCTCAATTTTTTTATTTGTTTTTTCGATTATCTTTTCAGAATAAACAGAATTACCGAAATGAATATCAGATATTTGTACAATTTTATAATTGTGAAAGCCTTGCGGAAGGTCATTAAAATATATGTTAATATGATTCACATTAATTTCTTTTACACCAAAAAAAGTACCATATAACATAACAAGTCCGATACTGTTAGAAATAATAAATCCCATATAAGGTATGATCCTGTTGCTCCTTTGTTTAAATTTAAATATATAGGTAAAAATTAAAGAAAAAGATAAAGGAATATTGACAATGAAAATAATAAACAATATAGCATTAAAATAGGAATAAATATGGTAGTCAAAATAATATCCAGGTTTGCGGGGATATAAATAAAGCAAAATAAAACAAGCAAGAATAGCAAAATGTACAAGCATTATAACATTCCTGATAAAACCATATTGCCTCTTGTTTGTAATCTTCTTAATAGATTTTAAGGCTGTCAGGGCAAGTATAAAATATAACCCTACAAAAAAAATCAAGTTAATCAAGGAGAATGATCTCATGTATATTTTACAATTAAATCCGGATAATTAACTAATCTAAATTATTTGAAAGATAATTACTCAAAGTTACAAAATTTAATAGAGAGTATAGAAAATATAATGATACTGTAAAATATATAGACCAATTAAAATGTCAGCCAAAATTTCATTTATAATTAATGAGTTCAGCATAAAAACTAAAATTTTTATTTATGAAATTTATATGTTTTTTATATATAATTAAAAATCAGTTTAATAAATTTTATTAATTCGTCTGAAAAGAGCGCGAAGCGCCTTTTTAAACCAGACTCATCAATTATTTACAAATTTACATAAATAGTAAACAATTGTAAATTAATAATAATTTAACATTTTATATAAATGTAAATTTTTGATAAAATATTTAATATAACATTTACAAAAAACCCAAAATAACTATATAAATACCTTAACTCAAATATTATCGAATATTGATTTTGTAAAAAAATAAAAATAATGTCGAAAATAATTATTATATTTTTTATAATATTCACTATATCTTCTAATTACAAATATAAATATAAAGTAATTTATAGATATTAATCATTTAATTATGATTTTAGTTTAAAGATATACGGTATATATTTTATAAATTATTGTAAACCAATAAAATCAGATATATTATTTAAAGTTATTTAGAATATATATAATAATTATTTTTTCGCTGATTTACAAATAGTTATATGCTATTGAGATAATTTGATTTTTTTTTTGTAATAGTAAAATACGAATAAAAAAATAGGATAGTATATAAATTATAATTACATTTGTATAAAGACAATTTAAATCAATATATGAAGGAGCGTATACAAAAATTTATAGATTACAAAGGTATAAAAGCTGGTGATTTAGCCTCTGTAATGGGGGTACAACGCTCTAATATCTCCCACATTCTGAATGGACGCAACAAACCAGGAGCTTCTTTCATTGAAAAATTCCTACTGGTTTTTCCTGATATCAACGCCCGATGGTTTCTTACCGGCAAGGGAGAAATGTTAAATATAAAATCTTATCAAGAACCTAATAAAACTGATATTCCTCAGCATCCTCCTCAATTAAAAAGTGAACCTGAAATTATATATGGAAAAACAAACAGTTCTGAAGTATCCAAAAAGAAGATTGAAAAAGTGATTCTTTTATATTCTGACGAAACTTTTTCAGTTTACAGTCAATGATATTTTTATACTGGTTTCATATTTTATCCATTTGCTTTTTTCTAATTTATTTGTTCAGAAAAGAATATTGAGTAGAAAGTTAAGCAGACAAGGCAATCATGAAGAAAATATTATTTAAATACAATTTGCTATCTATATTTTACATTTGGTAAAAATGTTTTGAAAAATATAATTTTTTTTTACAAAAATTTTTGATAGTATTATTTTTTTATACATTTGTAATCATATTATTTTTGACTAGATGGTGATATTAAATTATAGTTAGTTATGTAGATTTACAACCCCGTAATTTTAACTCTGGAAAATAAGACCGCTTCTAATCTATACAGATTGCGGTCTTTTTCTTTATAAATTCTGAAAAAACTAACAAACTGCACAATTTCCAGATATTAAATAATTTGTAAAATGATAATTGTTGTATTGGTCTATTATTCCTATGCGCTTTGAAGTCCAGATATTAAAACGAATTACAAATAAAATGTATCTTTGTAATTAAATGATTTAAACATGATAAAAAAATTAGTTGGTGATTTTCGTGTTTTGCAAAATACACAACTCAACAGTAATAATTACCTTTTAAAATTATCTGCCCCTGATATTCTTCCTATTATAGAACCAGGACAATTTGTCAATGTAGATATAAAAAACTGTCGTGAAATTTTTTTACGAAGGCCTTTTTCTGTATTCGATGCCGACCAAAAAGAAAATTCATTATCAATTATTGTTAAGGTACTGGGACGTGGTTCCAAAAAATTAACTGAAATAAAACCCGGTGATAAATTGAATCTTATCTATCCCCTCGGAAAAGGTTTTACTTATCCCAGCAAAAATGAAAAAATTATTCTTATCGGTGGTGGAAGTGGTATTGCACCAATCCTTTTCCTTGCAAAAAAATGCAGATTGCCTGCTGAAAATGTTGACATAATAATTGGTGCCCGTTATTTCGGTGATCATGTTGATATGAAAGAGCACAGCAAATACGGAAAATTACACTATACCACGGATGACGGATCGATAGGTTTCAAAGGACTTGTAACTATGCATCCATTAATTGTCGAAAAATTAAATTCATATGATAAAATATATGCCTGTGGTCCAAAGAAAATGATGGAAGCGGTAGCCAGAAAGGCAAAAAAAGAAAATATTTTTTGTGAAGTTTCCCTTGAAAATCTTATGGCTTGTGGATTCGGAGTCTGCTTATGCTGTATAGAACCTACTGTAAAGGGTAATGTACGTGTTTGTAGCGAAGGACCAGTTTTTAATATTAACGATTTGAAATGGCAGATTTAAAGGTTAAAATCCATAAAATTAATTTAAAAAATCCCGTCATGCTGGCTTCAGGTACTTGTGGCTTTGCAGAGGAAATCAATAACTTTTATGATGTTTCAAGGCTGGGAGGAATATTTTTAAAAGGCATTACTTTAAAAAATAGAAATGGAAACAAGTATCCCAGAATGGCTGAAACTTCTTCAGGGATGTTAAATACTGTAGGACTTCAAAATAAAGGAGTAGATTTTTTCATCAATAATATATATCCAAGGATCAAAGACTATGATACTTCCCTTATTGTAAATGTAAATGGTTCTACAGTTCAGGAGTATATTGAAGTAGCGGAAAAAATCAACGAACTTGAAATAATTCCGGCTATCGAATTAAATATTTCCTGTCCTAATGTTAAAAAAGGAGGTATGGCTTTTGGCATAACTGAGGAAGGAGCTGAAACAGTTACAAAAGAAATAAGAAAGGTTTACAGTAAAACTTTAATAGTTAAATTGTCGCCTAATGTTACTGATATAACAAAAATAGCCCGTGTAGTTGAAAATCAGGGTGCTGATTGTGTTTCTCTTGTAAATACTTTCCTCGGAATGGCCATTGATTCCGAAACTCGTAAGCCGCTATTATCAACAGTCACCGGAGGTTTGTCCGGACCAGCAATTAAACCTTTGGCTTTACGGATGGTTTGGCAGGTGGCAAAAGTTGTAAAAATTCCTGTTATCGGTATAGGAGGTATAATGACTCCTTCCGATGCAATAGAATTTTTAGTCGCCGGAGCCTCTGCAATTCAGGTTGGAACGGCTATCTTTAAAGATCCATTTATTCCATTGCAAATTATCGAAGGAATAAATGATTATCTTGAAAGACACAAAATCAGTTCAATTAGCAATCTGACAGATAGTTTACATTTGTAAACATACAATTATTACATGAACTTTCCTTTCTCTTATGTGTTAATATAATAAACAATCAAATAAACAGATAATGATATGTCAAAATTTGATATCATAATGCCCAAGCTGGGAGAAAGTATCCAGGAAGGCACTATAACAAAATGGTTTATTAAGGAAGGAGATAGTATAGCAGAAGATGATTTACTTTTTGAGGTAGCTACAGATAAAGTAGATTCTGAAATCCCTTCACCTGTGGATGGAATTGTGGATAAGATTCTTTTTCCTGCTGAAAGTCTTGTTCCTGTCGGAAAAGTCGTTGCAGTTATAGAAACAGAAGCTGATGAAAAAGAATCCGACAAAGAGATGGAAGCCATGGATAAAAATAAATCTGATAAAACAATACCAGAATCGGATAAATCATTGTCTCTGAAAAAACATGAATCGAACCGGTTTTATTCGCCGCTAGTTAGAACAATTGCCAAAGAAGAAGGTATTACAATTGAAGAGTTAGAGACAATTAAAGGATCCGGAGCTAATGGCAGGGTACAAAAAAAGGATGTTCTTAAATTTATTGAGAAGAAAAATCAAAAGACACCTGAAAAATTATCAGCATCAGAAAATCATAAAGCTTCTCCTTCTGTTATAGCCGGTGAGGGTGATAAAATTGTGGAAATGGATCGTGTCCGGAAGCTAATCGCTGAACATATGGTTATGTCAAAGCAGGTCTCACCCCATGTTACAACTGTGGTAGAAGCAGACGTAACGGATATTGTTTTCTGGAGGAACAATAACAAGGAATCTTTCCAACAAAAATACGGTGAGAAGATTACATATATGCCTTTAT
Source organism: uncultured Prolixibacteraceae bacterium (assembly GCA_964611525.1). Taxonomy (GTDB): domain Bacteria; phylum Bacteroidota; class Bacteroidia; order Bacteroidales; family Prolixibacteraceae; genus JAAYJR01. Next base: position 44,103 of record CAZTAL010000085.1, on the reverse strand, counting down.
TTATTGAAGCTGCTGCTTCCGCTCTCATTAAATTTCCGATGGTTAATTCATCGGTAGACGGAAATAAGATCATACTACGTAAAAATATTAATATTGGTGTAGCAGTAGCAAAAACCGACGGAAATTTAATTGTTCCGGTAATAAAAAATGCTGAGCAAAAAAATTTGATTGGACTTGCCAGGGAAATGAATCACCTGGCTGAAGCTGCCCGAAATAATAAGCTTAATCCGGGCGATATTGAAGATGGTACTTTCACGATTACAAATTTCGGTACCTTCAGAAACCTAATGGGTACCCCTATTATAAATCAGCCACAGGCAGCTATACTGGCTACAGGAAGCATTGAAAAGAAACCGGCTGTTATTGAAACACCCACAGGTGATGCAATTGCAATAAGACATAAAATGTTTTTATCGCTGTCGTACGACCACCGTATAGTAGATGGTGCACTTGGGGGGGCATTTCTCAGAGAGATTGCTGATAATCTTGAAAAATTTGATATAAACCGTTCAATTTAAATAGCTATGACAAATTTATCAGTTCCTAAAATATATAAAATTAAAAAAACAAAAAAAAATGTGCTTGAAAAATGGTACCGGCTTATGACTATCGGCCGGGCTATTGATGAAAAGGCACCCAATTACCTGAAACAAGCTATTGGATGGTCATACCATGCTCCTTATGCCGGTCATGATGGAATACAACTGGCAACAGGAGAGATTTTTGAAAAAAAGAAGGATCATATGTTCTTATATTACAGAGATATGCTTACTGCATTATCTTGCGGTATTACATCAGAAGAAATACTGCTCAACGGTATTTCCAAAGCTACTGATCCGTCAAGCGGAGGAAGACATATGTCCAACCATTTCGCCAAACCTGAATGGAATATTCATAGTGTATCATCTCTTACCGGTAATCATACCCTTCATGCCGTAGGAGTTGCACGAGCAATAAAATATTATGGAGAAAAAGCAGTTGCCATTAGCAGTCAGGGAGAATCATCGGTAAGCGAGGGATTTGTTTATGAAGCTATTAATGGGGCTGACAGAGAAAAACTACCGGTCATCTTTGTGATACAGGACAATGGCTACGGAATTTCTGTACCGAAAAAAGACCAGACTGCACAACGCAAAGTTGCAAATAATTTTTCCGGCTTTAAAAATCTCCGTATTATACATTGTAACGGAAAAGATGTATTCGATTCTATGAATGCTATGACAGAAGCCAAAAAATTTGCATTGGAAGAGAGCCGTCCCGTAATAGTTCAGGCTAACTGTATAAGAATTAAGTCACATTCTAATTCCGATGACCATCTGCTTTACAGAAGTCAGGCTGAAAGAAATTATGTTGAGGAGTATGATCCCCTGGCCAAATTCAGACGGCTACTGTTACGTTATGAACGCTTCACGGAAAAAGAGCTCGTATCTATTGAAAAGGATGTTAAAAATGAGCTTAAAGCGGCCCACAAAGCTGCTTTGAAAGCTCCGGATCCCAAACCGGATTCGATTTATGATTTTGTTCTACCGGAACCTTACATATCAAAAAAATATCCGGAAGGAATTCATGATGAAAAAGGAGAAAAGAAAAAATTTATTAATGCACTCAATGAAACTCTTAAATCCGAGTTCAGAAAAAATCCCGATACCTTCATATGGGGTCAGGATATGGCAAATAAGAATAAAGGGGGCATTTTTAATGTATCAAAAGAGATGCAGCAGGAATTTGGACCTAAAAGGGTATTTAATGCCCCTATAGCAGAAGACTTTATCGTGGGAACTGCAAATGGTATGTCCAGATACAATGAAAAAATCCGAATTGTAATTGAAGGAGCAGAATTTGCCGATTATTTCTGGCCTGCCATGGAACAATATGTTGAAGCAAGTCATGACTACTGGCGATCAAACGGAAAATTCACCCCTAATATTACTATCAGGCTCGCATCAGGAGGGTATATAGGGGGAGGACTATACCATTCGCAGACAATAGAGGGATCATTAGTTGCCATACCTGGAGTGAGAATAGTATATCCATCATTTGCTGACGATGCAGCCGGTTTGCTGCGAACAGCAATGCAATCAAGGGGAATAACTATGTTTATGGAACCAAAAGCCTTATATCAGAGTCCTGAAGCAGCAACCGTAATACCGGACGATTTTGAGGTTCCTTTCGGAAAAGCACGTATCAGAAAAGAAGGATCAGATATAAGTATAATTACTTACGGAAATGCTACACACCTAAGCCTGAAAGCAGCTGAAAAACTTTCCGAGGAGGGCTATAGTGTGGAGGTTATAGACCTCAGATCATTAATTCCTCTTGATAAAGATCTTATTTTTGAATCCATAAAAAAGACAAATAAAGTTCTAATTGCACATGAAGACAAAGTGCACGGTGGTTTGGGAGGTGAGATCAGTGCCATGATCACAGAAGAAATCTTTGAATACCTGGATGCCCCTGTTAAAAGAGTTGGCTCCACATTTACTCCAATTGGTTTTAACAAAATCCTGGAAAGTGCTATTTTGCCAGATACAGAACGTCTATTTAATGCAGCAAAAAAACTGATACTGTATTAAAACGGTTAGATTAATTTTAAATGTTTAATTTTAAAAGTATGAAAAATATAGCAATTATATACAGTTTTAATTCAACTAAATCGAAAAAAATATCTGAGAAAGTTATAGAAATTTATGGCAAACAAGACATTACAGCCATAAATGCCGAGGAGTTGAATAAAAATATTATTGAAAAATATGATAATTTCATATTAAGCGTGCCGACATGGTTTGACGGTGAACTTCCCAATTACTGGGATGAGTTCATCCCTGATTTGGAAGAAATGGATTTGAAGGGAAAAAAATTTGCTATTTTCGGACTAGGAGATCAAAAAGGTTATCCTGAAAATTTCTGTGATGCAATTGGAATATTAGCAGAAATTATTGAAAATTGTGGCGGAACAATTATAGGTCATACGCAAATAAAAAATTATAACTTTGAATCATCCAGGGCCCAGCGGGGTGATAAATTCATAGGTTTGCCACTTGACCAAGAAAATCAGGCAAGGATGACTTCCGGCCGGATTAAAAAATGGGTGGCACAAATAAAAAAGGAATTTTAGCAAATTCTAATGAAGAATCCGAAAAAAAGGTTTTTAAAACTGCCTGAATATCCTGGCGGTAAAGAGGCATTTAAAAAATATATTAGAACAAATATGATATATCCTCCGGAGGCATTGGAAAAAAAAATTGAAGGCATTGTTCAGCTTGTTGCGGAAATTGACGATAATGGCAATGTTCTTGACGTTGAAATCAAAAAAGGATTAGGTGCCGGATGCGACGAAGAGGCTGTAAGACTGATTAAAAATGTGGTTTTCGGCGGAGTTAAAAACAGGGGAATTCGTTTACGAACAAGAAAAATATTTAAAATTGAGTTTAAATTACCTCATAATAAGAAAATTAAATACAATCTGACAAAATCAAATAAAAATATCCCCAACGAAAAAAAACAAAATAAAAAATATTCGTATACAATAAATCTAAAATAATATCCGTAAAAATTACTAATAATAATTTTAAGTTCACTTCTTCGTTGAATGCTAAATTTTTTGTATTGAAACTATAAATCATTAGTAATTCTTAATGTATATTTTTTATATACCACATTGTTAATTAAATAATTATACATATGTAAATCTATATTTACAAATGTATATCATTTTAAATTATTATTGTAAATAATGAAATATTGATATCCCATCTATCAATAACAAATATTTACGACAATAAATTATTGTATACAGTATGACATCTCGATAATAAATATTAATTCGTATAAATTTTTCGATTACTTTTAAATAAATTAAATAAAAATTTCAAATTAACTTAATCATTGTTGGGATATAATCTGATTTTAAATATCCCCTGAATATCGAGTTAATTATTGTTAAATAGAATAAAGAAACATTTTTATTGTTTTAATTTACTTTATTTGATATTCAATTTAATCTATGATTAGTTTCCAAATAAGTTTTATTAATTAATTTTGTGGCTTTTGAAAAACTAAAAAATATTTTACAGATTGTCTGAAACAAGATACATATTCGTAACTGGTGGTGTTACCTCTTCCCTGGGAAAAGGTATTCTCGCTTCATCTCTTGCAGTGCTTTTGCAATCAAGAGGCTATTCTGTTACTATTCAAAAACTGGATCCTTACATCAATGTTGATCCGGGTACTTTGAATCCTTATGAGCATGGTGAATGTTTTGTGACACAGGATGGCGCTGAAACAGATCTGGATCTTGGCCATTATGAAAGATTCTTAAACGAACCAACATCACAAGCCAACAATGTTACTACCGGTAAAATATATCAATCGGTGATCAGCAAAGAAAGACGAGGTGATTACCTTGGAAAAACAGTACAAATTATCCCTCATATTACTGATGAGATTAAAAGAAGGATTAAAATTTTGGGTTCGAGGGGTAAATACGATATTGTAATAACTGAAATTGGCGGTACCGTTGGTGATATAGAATCATTACCATATATTGAATCAGTCAGACAATTAAAACGGGAACTAGGTTCCATGGTTCTTGTAGTGCACCTGACTCTGGTGCCTCATCTCGCTGCAACAGGAGAACTTAAAACAAAACCTACTCAGCATTCGGTGAAACTTCTGCTTGAAGCCGGAATACAACCCGATGTATTGATTTTACGTACAGAATATGAAATTGATTCGGCATTACGTGAAAAGGTATCACTTTTCTGTAATGTTGCTCCCGAAGCCGTTGTTCAGTCCATCAATGTACCTACTATTTACGAAGTTCCGCTTAGAATGCATTCGGAAAATCTGGATATCACTGTATTAAAAAAACTGGGACTGAAAATTAATCATGCTATTGACCTTGATGCGTGGAATGACTTTTTAAACCGGTTTAACAATCCGAAATACAAAGTTACTATAGGATTGATCGGGAAATATGTGGAACTGCATGACGCATATAAATCAATTGCCGAATCTTTGATACATGCCGGTGCAATAAACCTGTGCTCTGTAGATATAAAATGGATTCATTCAGAAACTATTGAAATCTCAAATGTTAATAAAAAACTGGTCGGATTAGATGGTATTATCGTAGCTCCCGGATTCGGTCATCGCGGAATAGAGGGGAAGATATATACAGCAAGGTTTGCACGCGAAAATAATATCCCTTACCTGGGTATTTGTCTTGGTATGCAGGTTGCTGTCATTGAATTTGCCAGAAATGTGCTGAGTCTGAAGGAAGCAGATTCTACGGAAATGAATCCGAAAACACCTTTCCCTGTAATTGATTTAATGGAACAACAAAAAGAAATCACAGAATATGGAGGAACTATGCGTCTTGGTGCTTATGAATGCAGAATCATAGAAAAGGACAGTAAAGCATGTAAAGCATATAATAAATTAACAGTTTTCGAGAGGCATCGTCACAGATATGAATTTAATGATACTTTTAGAAAGAATTTTGAGAAAGCAGGGATGATACCTGTTGGTATTAATCCTGAAACAAACTTAATAGAAATAATAGAAATACTAAAGCATAAATGGTTTGTTGGTGTACAGTTTCATCCCGAATACCGGAGCACAGTATTAAATCCTCATCCTTTATTTATTGACTTTATTAAAAATTCATTAGTAATTGAAAAAGATGGGTATTAGTTTAATAAGGTAACGAAATACTTTTTTTAACAAAAAATGATTAAATATTTTATAAGTTATAAAAACTTTATCGATAGAAATTTTACTTTTTATATATTGAACTCATGGACAGAAATTCAATAATAGGAATTGTACTTATTTTGGCTATATTGGTCATTTTCTCAATAATCAACCAGCCATCGAAAGAAGAAATTAAGACCGCCAGACAGCGTCAGGACTCTATTGTAAGGGTGGAAGCGGAAAAAGAAAAAATCCTGGAACAGCAACAGGAAATTCAAGAGAAAAAAATGGAAAGTAGTCCTGAAGTAACAGATACAACTGAAGTCGAAAATAACTTACAGGAGAAAATAGATCAGTTGGGGGTATTTGGTAAAAAAACTATTGGTGAAGAAGAATACTATACTATCGAGAACAATTTGATTAAATTAACTTTTACTAATAAAGGAGGTAAAATTTATTCAGTTGAGCTTAATGGTTATCAAACTCATGATTCTCTGCCCCTCATTCTTTTTGATGGTCCTGAAATACTTTTCGGACTGAATTTTTTCGCTCAAAATCGCAGCATTAAAACCGGTGATCTATTCTTTAACCCGCAGTTCACCGATAAGTCCGTTGTAATAAACGGACCAAAAGTAAAAAAGGGTTATGAAGGAAGGATCAAATATAACCGTGATAATCCGGGAGAGGAGGAAACCATGCGATTCAGGCTGGAAGTTACCCCTGAAAGATATTTGGAATATATTTATACATTAAAATATAATTCATTTATCGTCCAGTTTGATATTAAAATGGAGGGAATGGATGAATATATCTCTTCCAATCAATCATATCTGAATTTCAACTGGTCAATTGATGTACCGCGACAAGAACGGCCATCAAGATTCGGTGAAGATCGTTATACGAATATCACTTATAAATTTTTTGAAGATGATGTTGACAACCTTTCCCAAAATAAATCAGATGAAAAAGATTTAAGCACTCGCATTAAATGGATCGGATTCAAACAATTATTTTTTAACTCAACAATCATTGCCGAAGATTACTTTCCCAATGCCTATATTCGATCTGAAAAGTATGAGGATAATACTAAATATATGGCTAATTTTAATGCTGATATTGCAATTCCATACGAGGGAACAAGTTCTGAAACGGCCAACATTAAATTCTACTTTGGACCTAACCACTACCAAACACTTAAACAGTATGATATAGAACTGGAACGCCTCGTTTATCTGGGTTATGCCATTGTCAGACCGGTAAATAAATACCTTATCATACCGGTGTTTAACTTTTTAAGAAAATATATTTCTAATTTTGGCATTATTATTTTGCTTCTCACCATTTTTATAAAAACAATCCTTTTCCCGTTTACATATAAATCTTATAAATCACAGGCAAAAATGAGGGTTTTAAAACCGGAAATGGATGAAATCAATAAAAAATTCCCTAAAGAGAAGGCCATGGAAAAACAGCAGGCAACAATGGCTCTGTATAAAAAGGCCGGGGTTAATCCGATGGGGGGATGCTTGCCTATGCTTTTACAATTCCCTATTCTTGTGGCAATGTTCTTTTTCTTTCCAACATCCATTGAACTAAGGCAGGAGAGCTTTCTTTGGGCAGATGATCTGTCGACTTATGATTCTATCCTCGATTTACCTTTTAATATTCCATTTTATGGCGACCATGTAAGCTTGTTCTGCCTGCTAATGACAATAACAACAATTATATCAACTAAACTGAACCAGCAAGCCTCGTCTTCACAGGGAATGCCGGGTATGAAAACAATGATGTATATAATGCCTGTAATGTTTCTTTTTATACTTAACAACTATTCTTCAGGACTGAGTTATTATTATTTCCTGGCAAATCTGATTACTATCGGACAAACATATATAATCCGATCCTCTATTGATGAAGAGAAAATAAGGAAGCAATTACAGATGAATAAAAAGAAACCAGTTAAAAAGTCCAAATTTCAAAAGCGTCTGGAAGATGCAGCAAAACAAAGGGGAATAAAAATGCCAAAGAAATAAGATTTATGGCCAGATTGTTATCCCTTACCGTTTTAACTCTTATTTGTTTATTTTCCTTATCACAGGAAAGGAATTTCCAATTATGGAATTTAAATTCCGCCGAGATTGTTCTGGGAAGAAATACTTCGCTGAAATTTTCAGAAAAGGTGCATTTTACTCTTGCTACCAACAGCATAGATATGAAATTCGGTGATGCTAAATTTCAGTATGATTTTACTCGGTGGTTTTCCATGGCCAGCGGATGCCGTTTTTTATTGTCAAGACAAAATTATGGTTGGTTACAGGAGTTGCGTCCGATGATATACGGAATATTATCTGCAGAAATAAAAAATTTCGATATAGATTTTTCTAACAGAATCTCTTACAGATTTCTGAATAAAGAAAACAACCATTTCCGTCATTGGCAAAAAATTGTTATTGACTTTCCGAAAATAACTAAAACAAAGATGCAGTTCTATAATGCTTTCGAATCCTTCTGTAAACTAAACAGGGAAAAAATCCATATGTTCAGGTTATATGCAGGATTAAAGACTATTCAAAAAGAACATTTTGAAATGAAGGTTTATTATGCGTTTCAAAAAAATAAAGTTTTATCCTCATGGAATACAACTGATATAATAGGTATTAACTTTAATATTGAACTTTAATCTTATTGTCACTACTCATAAATAACAACAACTCCTTACAATTTTTTATAGTTCTTGTTTAAACTATTCTTACCCGTGAATGTCAAATAAACAACATTAAAACAGGTACTGGAATAAAAATGTTTGTTCTTTAAACATATTTATCCCGCTTATGCCTGTTGATTATTCAAATGATAATTATAAAATTTTACAAAAATGAAAAAAATTGTAATGATTGTGATTGGGGTTGTTATGGGAACCACTTTCACCCTGGCTCAGCCGGGTAGAGGTTACAGGGATATGAATCCTGAAGAAATAGCCAAACAGCAAACAGAGCGTCTTAAAGAGATTCTTGATCTGAATGAGGATCAGGAAAAACAGGTATACGAATTAAACCTGGAAACGAATAAAAAAAGAAGAGAAATGTTCGCTGACATGCGGGAATCGGGGAACCGCGAAGGTATGCGTGATAAATTTGCTCAGATCAGGGAAGAGGAAAATGAAAAAATGAAAGAGATACTGACAGAAGAACAATGGAATAAATATCAAAAATACCTCGAGGAACGGCGTGCACGCTTGAATCAGCGCCAACCGAATCGCAGACCATAGCAGGACTGAAATCATAAAAATGATTGTTTCAGACTAATCATCTTGATCGCAGTGACAGCAGCTTCGTCGCCTTTGTTGCCATATTTACCTCCACTGCGGTCTTTTGCCTGCTGAATGGTTTTTGTTGTAAGAACTCCAAAAATAAAGGGCATATGGTATTTCAGATTGAGATCAACTGTGCCCTTTGTTACTCCACTACATATGTAATCAAAATGAGGTGTTTCCCCTTGAATTACACATCCTAAAAGTATTACTGCATCAACATCCCCCATTTCAGCAAAGAATTGCCCCCCCAATGGAAGTTCGAAGCTCCCTGGAACAAAACTGATCAAAATATTTTTTTCCACTGCACCATACTTTTTTAATGTTTCTATAGCGCCTTTTGCCAGTGCGGAGGTAATTTCATAATTCCATTCTGAAACTACAATACCAAACCGCATTTTCTCTGCAGATGGTATACTGTCAATGTTGTATTCCGAAAGATTTTTAGTGGTCATTTCAAAATATTTATTCCTTTTTAAAATTTACCCCTTTCCCCCATTAATGCCGGAGTTAAAAATAAACGCTTATATCTTTATCTTTATATCCCCTGAATTAATACAAAGGGTAATTTTTAATCCAATTTTGTTTTAACACGGGCTATATAACTATCAATATATCTTCCTTCATTGGATTCCGGATATTTTTCTTTTATTTCCTTATAAAGAGCAAGGGCATCCTCCAGTTTGTCCATAGACTCCATAAGATTGGCTGCTTTCATCATATATATGGGATTTGTAAAGTTATTGTCATTTAAGCTGTAAGCATTCTTATAATGTTTTAAAGCCTTTTCAGGTTCACCCAGTTCCAGACTGGCGTCACCCATGGCTCCCTCAGCTATTGGCTCCAGAAGCAGATCATCTGTTTTATAATCTTCCAGAAAATAAAGTGCATCTTCATACTGATAGAGATATAAAAAGGAAATACCTGCATAATATCTGGCAAGATTGGCAGCTTTTGTCATACCATAATCATCTATAATATCAAGAAACCCAAGGTAATTTCCGTCACCATTAACAGCGAGATTAAAAGAATCTTTTTCAAAATAATTCTCTGCCATAAACATCTGAGATTGAGCTTCTTTTTCAAGTGGTTGCAAATAAAACTTTTTAAATCCCAGATAAGCAACAACAACTATAACAATTATCCCGACAGCATAAGTAATCGGCTTTTGATGTTCTTCAATAAAATGTTCCGTTTTTGTCAGCGCACTCTCAAGTTCCTGTAAATTATCAGGTTGTTCAGATTTCTTCTTTGCCATGTCATTCGTTTTCAAAGTTGTGCCGCAAAAATAGTTTTTTTTTATTAACCATAAGACAAATGAATGTTTAAATTTGAATATTAATAACCACTATCCGGTTAATAATTTCAATAATGGACTATAGTCATTGATGTGACAGGTTTATAGATTCACCAAGACATAAGTAGGGGTATACTACAATAAAAATATACCCTGTTATTCATCAACCGGCGTTTTTTAATTAGTTTTGTATCTGAATATTTAGATTTTCAGACTCTGGTTTAACGGGAGTAGATTAACAATGTATATAAAGGATATAACTATTAAAAATTTCAAGAATCTGAAAGATATTCAGTTATCCTTTTCTTCCAGGCTCAATTGCTTAATTGGCAATAACGGAACCGGAAAAACAAACCTAATGGATGCTGTTTATTATCTTTCGTTTTGTAAAAGTTTTTTCAATGCAACAGATCAGTTAAATATCAATCATGATGAAAGTTTTTTCAGGCTTACAGGGATATACAAACGTTTAGATTCTAAGGAAAATATTACTTGCACATTACATAAAGGCCGTAAAAAGCAATTTACACGCAATTCTAAGAAATACAAGAAACTGGCAGAACACATCGGATTGCTTCCGCTGGTTATGATCACTCCGGCAGACGTAAATCTGATAGTCGGGGGAAGTGACGAGCGGCGTAAATTTATGGACGGGGTCATCTCACAGTACGATCAAAATTATCTGAACGATTTACTTAAATACAACCGTGCACTTATTCAGCGAAACAATTTATTAAAACAGTTTGCAAACGAACATTTTTTCGATCCGGAATTATTGGCAATCTGGGACATACGACTGCTTGATTACGGTAAACGGATACATGCTGAAAGAAGCAAATTCGTAGAAAAACTTATACCTGTATTCCAAGAATACTATTCCTATATTTCAAAAAATAATGAAAGAGTGGGATTGATGCATCAATCACTACTGTATGAAAATGAATTTGAAAACCTGCTGAACGAATCCCTGTCGAGAGACAGGATAATGCAATACACAACAACCGGTATTCATAAAGATGATCTTGTATTCAGTATCGATGAATATCCAATAAAAAAACTGGGATCAGAGGGTCAAAACAAAACTTTCCTTGTCGCACTGAAAATGGCTCAATTCAGTTTTATAAAGGAAATAGCAGACATGAAACCTATTTTGTTGCTTGATGATATTTTCGATAAACTTGATCGTCAGCGGGTTAAACAGATAATTAAAGTAGTATCAGGTGATCATTTTGGACAGATATTTATTACTGATACCAACAGGGAACATCTTGAAGGCATTATCCGAAAAATGAATGCAGACTCCCGCATTTTCCAGGTTAATGCAGGCAATATAATACCAATCTTATGAGAAGAAGTAATACACAAACACTCGGTGAGGTAATACGCGAATATGTCCTTGAAATGAAAATGGACAGCAAACTAAAGGAGGCAGATATTGCCAGTTCGTGGAAATCACTGATGGGAAAAACTATAGCACGGTACACATCCAATATTTATATGGCGAAAAGAATATTGTTTGTAGAGATCAATTCATCTGTAGTAAAAAATGAATTGATCATGCTACGCGAAGAAATCCGTAAACGACTGAACGAATCGGCAGGGGAGGAGTTAATTACGAAAATAGTCTTTAAATAACTTGTGGCTATAAAAACTTATTTTTTGAGAAAATGAAATTCTTTTTTTAAACTCTCTCGAGCTTTGAAAAAAAGAAATCCGATTCTCTTACGGCATTTTCATCACTATCTGAGCCATGAACAGCATTTTGCTGTAGATTGGTACCGTAAAGTTCCCTTATCGTCCCTTTGTCCGCCTTAGCCGGATCAGTTGCACCAATGAGTGAGCGAAATTCTTCTACTGCATTATCCTTTTCAAGTATCGCAACAATCACCGGACCTGAGCTCATAAATTCAGTCAGCGCTTTATAAAACGGTTTACCTCTGTGGACAGCATAAAATGAGGCAGCATGGATTGATGTCATTTGTATTAGCTTCAGGGCTTTTATAACAAAACCGGCTTCATTTATCATTTTCAATATAGCTCCCGAATAATTATATTTAAAAGCGGTAGGCTTGATTATTGTTAAAGTATGATTTCCTGCCATAATCTATAACTCATTATTAATTTGTATTTGAAGCAATATTAATGAGTTCAGTATAAAAACTAAAACTTTTACTTATAAAATTTTATATATTTTTTGTATATAATTGAAAATCAGTTTGATAAATTTTACTAATTTGTCTGAAAAGAGCGCGAAGCGGCTTTTAAACTATATTCTTTAATAAAATTTGAATAAATTAACCTTTGCGCAAGGTGCAGATTTCTTATATTTGTCAACTTAAATTATAATAATTTTGAAAAATATTGGTAATGAGATTATTACGTCTCTGAAAAATTTACTTGAAAAAAAACACAGAAATATAGTAATAGTAACTCACGAAAATCCTGACGGAGATGCTATTGGTTCCGCTATAGGTTTGGCGGAAGTATTAAATAATGCCGGCCATGAAGTTATAATAATTTCTCCAAATGATTATCCCTCTTTTCTTAAATGGTTTACTTCAAATGTAGAAATTTTGATTTACTATCATAACAAAAAAAAGGTCAAAAACATTATGGCTAAATCTGATATATTAATATGTCTGGATTTCAATGAACCTAAAAGGGCAGGAGAGATAAAAAAACAACTGCTGATTTTCCCTAAACAAAAGATTGTTATTGACCATCATCCTGATCCAGCTGATTTCGCCGATTATTTATTTTCCGATACAGAATACAGCTCAACTGCCGAACTTGTTTTTGATGTATTAAAAGAGATAAATTTTAAAAAATTTATTAATCAATCTGCGGCTGAAGCTTTTTTTACAGGCATAATGACAGATACAGGTTCCTTTAGCTACGGTATTTCAAATCCTAATGTTTTTAAAGTTGTATCAGAATTATTATCATGGAAAATAAACACAGAAAAAATCCATTCCGCCATATATAACAATTTTTCTGAAAATCGTATGAAGTTGTTAGGATATTGTCTTAATAAAAAAATGGAAATTTTTCCTGAATATCGTTCTGCTGTTATATCTATTTCCTACAGAGAATTGGAAGAATACCATTTTCAGCCCGGTGATACGGAAGGATTTGTAAATTTTCCGTTATCAATAAAAAATATTATTTTCAGTGCTTTGTTTATTGAAAAAAAAGACATAATTAAAGCTTCATTCCGTTCTAAAGGAAATTTTCCCGTCAACAAATTTTCAAAAGAAAATTTTAATGGCGGAGGCCACATAAATGCAGCAGGAGGAGAATCCAAACTAACATTGAGCGAAACAGTTGAAAAATTTAAGCAACTTTTAAAAGATTATAAACATCTTTTATCAGAGACAAAAATTTAATAAAACAGACGTTTTAGATGGAAGTCTTAGCAACATTACGTATATTATAATTTACAAATCATAATAAATTAGTGTAATAATAATGAAACGAATTGCAACAATATTAATAACCGCAACAATTGCCGGCACATTTTTTTCCTGTAAAGAAAATGATCTTGAAAAACAGAGAGAACAGGAGCTGAAAAGATTGGATGAATTTATACAGAAAAATTACCCGAATGAGAATCCGACAGCTTCCGGACTTTATTATATTGAACTGGAAAAGGGTACTGGAGATTCAATCGCTATTGACGATAAAGTTCAGATATTTTACGATATAATGACTATTGACAGTACTTATGTAACCAGCAGCGGCGAATATGAGCCACTGGAATTAATAGTACGGGCACCTACCCAGTTAAGTTCTTCTGCCACATATGTTGATGAATTACTGGGACTTCATGAGGCTTTGACATATATGGAAAAAGGAACCAAAGCATTATTGATAATGCCTTCTGAGCTGGCTTTCGGACAATACGGCTCTTACAACGTAGGAGGATTTAAAACTCTTTTAATGGAAGTGGAGGTCTATAAGTTTTTCCCACTGGAAATTTCAGATTAATGAATTAGGGTAAAATATATATTTCAGTACTCAAAATCAACAGGCATAGGATATAAAACCCGGTTTACTGTGAAAACCGGCATTTTACAATTATGCACAATTTCAGATACAAACTTACCTATTTGCGTGCCTGACATATTTGATTCCTGGTGGGTTCTGATAATGACCAAACCGGGATTTTCTTTCCTGATATATTCATGAATAACTTTATGCTTCTCTTTGCTTTTGGTTTTTAATACCTCCACTTCACAATCAATGCCGCGCTGATGCAGCATATATTTTAACTTTTCTGCATTTTTCCATGCTAAACTTCTCCGTGAAGATAAATTTATATTAAGTGCCGAGACTATCGTAATTTTCGCTTTGAATTTCTTTGCAAAGTAGGTGGCCCACAGCAACTTTTTTTTAGTAGCCTGTGAGATATCAACCGGAATAATTATCTTTTTTATTTCGTTTAACGGATAGTCTTTGTGAATTGTCAAAACAGGACAATAAGAACGGCTGATTATCTTGTCCGCTTCATGTCTGATTAATGATCCGGAATCATGACTCTTATCTATGATCATAAATTCATAACCGCCGTTTTTCGATTGTGCCATTAGTACTTTCAAAGGATTTCCGGTTTTTATCCTTATTGCCAGGTTTCTGGGTATATCCCTTCCTATTGCTTTTTTTACAAATTCCTGCTGAATTTTTAAAGTTTCTTTTTTAATATCCAGTACTTTCTCAGGCAGAAAAAGTCTTTTGAACAAGGAAGGTTTGTCAATAATATTAAGAATAAAAATTTGCATTCCAAGATTTTCCTGAAAAAACAAGGCCTGCTTCAATATTTTTTCACCTTCCTTATCAGGGGGAATAAGAGCTAATATGTTATTTGATCTGTACATAATAGATTAATATTCATTTATAGTCGGTTACTTATCATATACGTAATTTATTATTCCTGGTTTTATTTTTTACATAACATTTTAGCGTAATTGGGCACCAAATTCGCGCTTAAAAGCAGTAACCAGTTTGTTCATAGTTTTATCGATTTGATTATCTTTCAATGTCCGGCTATCATCCCGTAAAATAAAGCTCACAGCATATGATTTTTTACCTTGCGGAACTCCTTTGCCTTCATATACATCGAATAGTCCGACTTCTCTGAGTATTTTACGCTCAATTTTAAAAGCCAAATTTTTAATATCTGCAAATTTAATATCCTTGTCGATCAATAAAGCCAAATCGCGGCGTACATAGGGGAATTTCGGTAGTTTTCCGAACAGCACTTTATGCTTTTTATGCTCAGTAAAAATATATTCCCAGTTAAGGTCTGCATAATAAACCGGACTTTCAATTTCAAATTTCTGCTGAATAGCAGTGGAAACAGTCCCCAGTTCTAACAAAGTTTTATTATTCAAACTGTAAAGGAGTCCTTCCGATAACAATTCATTTTCAGTTTCAGTTATATTCATACTCTCAACTGACAAACCAAGCCGTTTAAGTATATTTTCAGAAACAGCTTTGATTTGAAATAATGATGTTTCTTTTTGTTTGCCTGTCCAGCTTTCGGGCTCTGCATTACCGGTTAAAAAAAGTCCGAGATGCTCCTCTTCATTGTAATTAGCTACCGGATCATCTTTTTTATTATCGTCTTTCCTAAAATAGCAATTACCAAATTCATATAATTTAAGATCTTTGTTCTGGCGGTTGACATTATAAATAATACATTCCAATCCGCCAAACAATAATGTCTGCCGCATACCATTCAGGTCTGCACTCAAAGGATTGAGCATTTTTATCGTATTCTGCTTTTTATACTTTTTAAGTTTATCGTAATATGCTGCCCTTGTAAGGGAATTTGACCATATTTCGTTAAAACCCAGTCCAGTCAGGATATCAGCTACTAAGTTCCTGAGCTCATCCCTGTCAGGATGCTCAAAATATTGCAAAGAGGCTTTTAGCTGGTCAGGAGTCTCAATATTATTGTATCCGTATATTCTCAGTATTTCTTCAATAACATCGGCTTCACGTGATACATCCACGCGATAAGAGGGCACGCTGAGAGACAATCCTTCGTCATTCTCATTTACAATTTTAATCTCCAGAGAATTAAGAATACTATTAATAGTTTCCTTTTTTAACTCTTTGCCAATAAGACGTGCAATATTTTTGTAGGATATATTTACCTTCTGATCCTCAGCAGGACAGGGATAAACGTCTATTATTTCAGATGAAATGGTCCCCCCGGCTAATTCTTTGCTCAATAAAGCAGCCCTTTTTAGGGCATAAATAACACCATCGGGATCAGTACCTCTTTCAAAGCGGAAGGAAGCATCAGTGTTAAGTCCGTGACGCCTGGCTGTTTTCCGTACAGAAACAGGATTAAACCATGCACTTTCAATGAATATGTTTTTAGTGGAATTTTTTACTCCGGAATCAATGCCACCGAAAATTCCAGCCATAGCCATGGGCTCGATGGTGTTGCATATCATCAGATCATCCTCGTGCAATATACGTTCCTCACCATCCAGTGTAATAAATCTGGTTCCGGCAGGCATAGTTCGGGCAATAACTTTTTTACCTTTTATTTCATTCGCATCAAATACATGAAGAGGCTGACCGGTTTCAAATAAAACATAGTTGGTAATATCAACCAGATTGTTAATAGGAGTAAGCCCGACAACTTTTAATCTTTTTTTCAGCCAATCCGGCGACTCCTTTACTTCAACCCCCGAAACGGAAATACCTGCATACCTGAAACATGATTCCGGATTCATAATTTCTACCGGAATATGCAGATCATGATTGTCAACCTTGAAATGATCAACAGACGGACGGTAATATTTTGTTGAGCCTGACTGGTTCAAATACGCTGCCAGATCCCTTGCCACACCTATATGAGAAGCCCCGTCTATACGGTTCGGAGTAAGATCTATTTCTATAACCTTATCGGAATCAACATCAAAATAATCTTTTGCCGGAGATCCCACTTCGGCTGAATCGTCAAGAACAATAATACCTTCATGATCAGAGCCAATACCTATCTCATCTTCAGCACAAATCATTCCGTTAGATACTTCTCCTCTGATTTTAATTTTTTTCAGAAAAAATTCCTGATCACCAATATAGAGTGTCGTTCCCGCAGTCGCGATAACCACTTTTTGTCCCGCAGCAACATTAGGTGCACCACAAATAATTGGCAATAATTCATTATTACCTATATCAACAGTAGTTTTACTCAGGTGATCAGAGTTCGGATGCTTTTCACATGTAATCACTTTGCCAACTACAAGACCTTTCATTCCACCCTTTACACTTTCAACCTCTTCCATACCTGCTACTTCCAGACCAATCTGGGTAAGAATTTCACAAATCTCTTCCGGTGTATGTTCTATATTTATGTAATCTTTTAACCATGAATAAGATATCTTCATATTTATCTGATGTTTTATAAGAATTCAACAAAAGTAAGGATTTTTATTTATAACCTAAATATCTGAAGTGGAATCGTAATGCAGAAGTATAATAGATTTTGTTAATTTTGAATGATGAAACGAGTCGTGCACTATCGTACACACAGGAGAAACATTATAAATGACGAGTTCCATCTCATACCGTTAAAATGAACAATTATAATGAGATGAAATTTCTAATAATAATTATTTATTTTAAATTAGTTTATTTACAAACGAGTTACGAAATTTTGTTCATATATAAAAAGAGTTAGAATGACGAGTTCTATCTCATACCTTAGAAATAAACAGCTTTAATGAGATAAAATAATTATAAAATTTTTAACTAATGAAAAACTTAATATTTATAACAATTATTTCAGGATTTGCTTTATTTGCATGTCAAAATCAAAAAAAAGAATCTGAAAATAATATGGAAAATCCGTTTTTTACTGAATGGAAAACTACTTTTGGTGTTCCTCCATTCAATGATATTAAAGAAGAGCATTATATTCCCGCTATCAGGGAGGGAATAAAACAAAATCAGGGTGAAATAGAAAAGATAACAGGAAATGCTGGTGATCCAACATTCGATAATACAATTCTTGCACTTGATAAATCGGGCGAACTGCTTGACAAAGTTACGGGGGTTTTCTTTCCTCTCAATTCAGCCAACACAAATGACAGCATGCAGGCAATAGCAAGGGAAATATCTCCCATACTCACCAGGCATTATGATAATATTTCTATGAATCCCGAACTTTTCAGCAAAATAAAAGAGATATATGATAAACGAAATAGCATGGGACTTGATGATCAGCAAATCAGGGTAACCACAAAATATTATGAAGATTTTATACGAAATGGCGCCAATCTTTCTAAAGAAGACCAGGGGATACTTCGTAATATAAATGAAGAATTGTCTAAGCTTAGTTTGCAGTTTGGCGAAAACCTCCTGGCAGAAACCAACGAAAATTTTAAATTGGTGATTGATAACGAGCAAGACCTTGCAGGTTTACCTGAAGATGTTATCATGCGTGCTGCCGAAGAAGCAAAATCCTCAGGAGAAGAAGGCAAATGGATTTTCACACTTGCAAAACCCAGTATGATTCCTTTTCTGCAATTTTCAGAGAAACGTAATCTCCGCGAAAAATTATACCGAGGCTATTTTATGAGGTGTAATAATGGAAATGAATATGACAATAAAGAAATAATTAAAAGGATAGTAAAACTGAGGGATGAACGTGCACAACTTCTCGGATTTGATAATCATGCCGAATATATTATAGATGTCAACATGGCCAAAACCCCTGAAGCTGTATATGATTTTCTGTTGAAGTTATGGGAACCCGCCATAAAAATGGCTCAACAGGATGTCAAAAGGATGCAGGCTATCATTGACAGGGAAGAAGGTAATTTTAAGCTGCATTCATGGGACTGGTGGTATTACATTGAGAAACTGCGAAAAGAACAGTTTGACATTAACGAAGAAGAGGTTAAACAGTACTTTAGTCTTGAAAATGCAAAAAACGGTATTTTTTATGTAGCTAAAAGACTATACGGATTAAATTTCATAAAACGCGAAGATCTTCCAACCTACCATTCCGAGGCCGAAGTTTATGAAGTTCAGGAAGCTGATGGCTCTCATTTAGGCGTTTTGTATATGGATTTTCATCCCCGCGATGGCAAAAGGGTAGGAGCCTGGTCCACCAGCTTCAGGGATGCTTCTTATAAAGACGGCAAGAGGGTGCCTACAATCGGTACTATAGTTATGAATTTCACACGGCCGACCGACGATGCACCTGCCCTGCTCAGTTTTGATGAAGTCACGACCTTTTTTCATGAATTCGGTCATGCGCTTCACGGAATCTTTGCCGATGGTCCATATGACCGCACAGCAGGTCGTGTTCCACGTGATTTTGTTGAGCTCCCCTCTCAGATAATGGAAAATTGGGCAGCTGAACCTGAAGTAATGAAAGTATATGCCAGGCATTACGAAACAGGTGAGCCTATACCTGATGAACTTATTGAAAAACTACAGAAAAGTTTTCAATTCAATCAGGGATTTATTATGGGAGAATATTTAGCTGCCGCACTGCTTGATATGGATTATCATACACCTGAAAATCCTGATATAGAGGATGTTATTGCCTTTGAGAAACAGTCTATGGATAGAATTGGCCTTATCCCTGAAATTATTCCCCGGTATCGCAGTACTTATTTTGCACACATCTTTTCAGGCGGCTATTCTGCAGGGTATTACGTTTATTACTGGGCTTCTGTACTCGATACAGATGCATTCAATGCTTTTAAAGAAAGCGGTGATATCTTTAACCCGGAATATGCTGCAAAATTCAGGAAACTGCTTGAAAAATGCGGTTCTGACGAAGGCATGGATATATACAGGAAATTCAGAGGGAAAGACCCTTCATTAGAACCGTTGCTGAAGAAAAGAGGATTGAAATAGGAATAATATTCCATCTTCTGATCAAGGCAATCCAAGATGGAATCTTCTAAAAAAGGTTCCGTCTTTTGAAATTTTGAGTAATTGCTACTTCAGTATAGTGGCAATAAAAATTCCCAGATAAGTACCAAAAGCATACCCCAACAGTCCGATAGCAAGTCCGCTGATTATTATTTCCTTATTCTTGATAGCACCTGCTACGGCAGGAACAAATGGCGGGGAATAAGTAAGAGCTGTTATGGCAATAATAGTTGTATCGGCATCTACTTTGAACAATCTCGACAAACCGACATGGATCAACATAGACCCAAAAACTACGAGAAAAACAAAAAGAAATAATTGAAAAAATTCAATTTGAAACATTTCGCTCAGATTGGCCATTGAAGATACAGCAAGAGAAAAGACAAGAATCAGGTACATGCCAAGCTGAAAACTACTTTTTAATCGATTGACATGCCTGATAAGAGAAGCCAGCAGACCTAAAGTAGTAATGGTAAGAATAACAGTTACTGTCTGTGCCGACTTCGGGACCAAAAAGCTGAGTCCGCCCCCGATAGCGAAAATTAATACAGATAATGCCAGAGCCTTAAGCAAAGCAGGAATTTCACTCCTTCTGGTAAGCCTCCCGTAATCTTCCAGGTGACTATTTTCAGTTCCCAAAGCAATAAGCTGACCGGAATGGCGTACTTCGCGAAAACGGGGAAGAAATATATGGAAAAACCGCTGGGCAACTGTCATTAAAAATAACAGGGCAACAGCTCCAATAATGAGATCATAAGTATGTGTCAGTATGAATATATCAGGATTGACATCAAGAGCTGTGCCGATAGCAGCAAGATTGGGAGTACCACCGGTATAAACACCAATCAGCATTCCTGATACTTTCCATGAATCAGTTATGTTTCCTGCAAATAAATAATACCCCAAAAAAACAGAAGCCAAAAGGGAAACCATCGCCAAAACCAGAGACAAAAGAGCTCCTCTGGCCAGTTTCAACCATTTACGCAAATCCAGAGAAAAAAGCAATAGCGGAATAGCCAAAGGAATTACAATAGTTATAATAGTATCCTGAATACTTGAAATTTGATTTGCAATGAGATCTGTTTCCGTTATCATGCCAGTCTCAAAATATTGCATTAATTCATCTTGCGGCATTACCGTCCGGCTGCCTAAAAACTCCGTAAAACGGTCGCCGGGTCTGGGAAAAATTCCTGTATTTCCCACCAAAAGGCCTATAGCATAAGCAAGTACAATAGAACCAATTCTGTTTAATGTTTTACTGATTTGACAGAGATAAATTAGGGAAACAGGGGCTACAAGATAAAAAATGATCAACAATGCAGTAATCCACATAAATTTGGTCTTTGCTAAAGAATATAACAAACATACCAAAATTTATTTTATAATGATCCCCTCTCCTAAAAAAAATTCCATCTCCTTTTTAGAAGATGGAATCCTTTTAAGTAGATCGTCTAAAACTTAAAGCCGAAAGTGAAGAATACTTTATTTTTTACAGCATTAAAACTCGCCATTTCAGGAGCAGGGTAATAATCTGTGACAGGAGCTTCATAAAGTAAATTATATGTTTTCTGTACTGAATAATTATAAGCAATATCAATAAAAAATCCGCCTAAATTATATCCTAAACCGGCTGTATATATATTAAGATTTGCATCAGCATTGGGTTGAGAAACTCCAAAAGCATCTTGTTTATATGGAAATGGATAATACGAGTACCCTGCACGAAGACTGAGGTTGTCCGTAGCCAGCAATTCACCGCCTATTCTCAGATTACCCACTGTTTTAAATATTTCAGATATTTCACTGTTTTCATCCATAAACTGATATCCGTCACCACCACGCCGTAAACTTGAAGAACCGTAATTTACCAGTTCATAATCAACACTTAGAAGGCCTTTTTTAGCAACAACAAATGCACCGCTAAACGTAGCACGTAAAGGAGTTTCCAAATCATAATCATAATCGTTTATAGGTGAAGAAGCTTCATCTTCGACTACCCCTAAATCCTCAAATGTATTATTGGAATACATATAAGTATCAAAAGTTTCCTGTAAATCATAGAAAGTCGGGGTATGAAGAGAAGCACCCAGCCGTACCTGATTTACAGGTTTATAAATAATACCTATTTTACCATTATAACCAGTTCCGGTTGTACGAAGATACCTGTCAAACTGCATCTCGTTGAATTGGGGAATGTTATTCTGGGCATCCCATTCGGTAAAGGTAGATGATTCTTCGAAATATACATCAACGACACCTACCGATACACCTGCATAAAATTTATGATTAAAGTTCAGGCCGACCGCAAAAGAATATTCATTCAGTGACCCTTCACGGGAAATGGATTTACTCTGGGAGTGCTCATAATTTTCTATATTTTCTGCAGTTGGAGTTCTCTGTATATCGCTCCTCCAAAATTCATCTTCATAATAAATCAAATCGGCGCCTGTTTGAGATTCTTCATCGTAATAAGCAAGCTCTTCATAAAATTCACTCCACCCCTGAGAAGGATCCTCTCCATTGGCATTTTCAATAAGATTATCGAGGAATGAACTTTCGACATTGTGACCCATCACATTTGCCACACTATTAAAATCCCACAACCGGTTATATCCGATACCGACATTAACATTCACCAGTCCGGTGGCGGCCGGATTATTGGTTTTCAGGTTAGCTACATAACTTATGTTATTAAAAGAAAAATCATATTTACTATCGGTCATTGTAGTTCCCAGATAATCCGTCTCAACTTTTGTCTGTCCGAATGCAGGAGTCAGAACCAATTCACCACCACGGTACAAACCTATGCCGGCAGGATTAATGCTGACTGATGTATAATCACCTCCCAGTGATCCGAAGGCATTACCCATAGCCCCTGCACGGGCGGTTCCCTGAATATTGTATGATGAATAACGTAAAGCATCGGTAAAATTTTGTGCGTTAACGAAGAAAGGCACAATTATTAATAAAGCGACTATTTTTATGAAACTTTTCATTGTATTTATATTTATTTATAAGGTATATGATAAAACCGGCATAAAATCAAACTTATATGCGGACTTACTGTTATGCTAGTTTCATTCTTGTACTTTTTATAATTATGTATTATGTAACTAATTTATTACTATTTAAATTATCTCCTGCGTCCGGACGACGAACCGGAACTGCTACTTCCTGAAGACCTTGAGGAACTACCACTGTAGCTTCTCGAAGATCCTACTGATCCGCTGCTGCGATAACTACCACTGCTTCTGCTGGGAGCGCTTCGGTATGTACCTGTGCTTCTACTGCTTCCGGAAGGTGTGCTGTATGTCCGTGTCGAGCTACTGCGTGATGAACTTTTATTGTATGTTGAGCTTGAACGATAGCTTCGATTATATGTAGATGTGGAACGGGGAGTACTGTAAGTGCTTGTTGAACTTTTGCTCCGCGTTACAACACGAGGTCGCGTATATGTTCTACTCGTTGTACTAGTGCCAGGACGTGTATATGTCTGTGTCTGTGTATTTTGCTCTCTGGTAACAGACTGACGGCTGTTCCCGATTGAAGTTGTTGATCTCCTTCTTTCGGTCAGCACTTTACTGTCTGCTGCCTGGCCGGATTCAGCAGTACTGCTTTTACTTCTCAAATTGGCATCATTGGCAACAGACTGTGTAGTTCTACGGCGTGAAGAAGCATTTATTTCAGAAGCCTGACTACCGACTGACACTTCTCTGCCATCACGTCTGCTGGTTACTGAAGACCTTACTCCGGAAGCGGATGTCACCCTTCCGCTGCCTCCACCATAATATACGCTGCCGGATCTGGATGGCCTTCTTCCGTAACGGTAATGTTCAGAATCTGCATATCTGTAATTCCCGTGACCGTACCATCCGGAATAATAGGGATAACCCCAACCATAATAACCTGCATAATATGGACTATGCCAATAGCTGTAATAAGGCGAATATCCCCAACCCCAGCTATAATAAGGTGAATACCAGCCACCATATCCCCATCCCCAGTTCCATGCCATTGACAAGGATGGATAATACCATGAAGAATAGTAGAAAGGATCATAATACCACATATCCCAATAAAAAGGATCATAGAAATAAGGCCTGTGAAAACGACGTATACGATATGCATAATCTATAGCATCAGCATCATAATAATTGTTTATTACATATTTAACCTCGTCGTCATTGTAATAAACAGTTGTATCGCTATCATACATATCCAACTGATCCATGCCGTAAGTAAGTGCATCGGAATCTTCTTCAGTGCCTTCAAAAATGTAATTACTCATGGTTTGTGAGCCTTCTTCATTTTCTTCAATGTCACTGATAATCATTCGATGTGCAGATTTTTCAATTGCTGGCTCATCACCTGAAACATCCTCTGCCACAGTAATAGGCGGAGGAACATCTCCCGGATTAAAATATATATCATCCGTGTAATCACGGGTAATATATGTTGCCGAAGTACATGCACCTAATAAAAGTGCCAACATCGCTAAAATTGTTAATTTTGGTTTCATAACTCGCCTCCCCGTTTATTTAAATCCAATAATATTTATTTTCTTTGTATACTCTTAAACATGTATAAAGAAACAAATTCTATACCAAATTAAGAAAAATGGCGAAAGAATTAACAACACGTAAAGAAAATTACTCTCAATGGTACCAGGACCTTGTTATAAAAGCGGATCTAGCTGAAAGCTCTGCTGTCAGGGGATGTATGGTTATAAAACCTTATGGCTATGCAATTTGGGAAAAAATGCAGGCTCAATTAGACAGGATGTTTAAAGAAACAGGACATGTAAATGCCTATTTCCCTTTATTTATTCCAAAATCATTTTTCAGTAAGGAAGCCGATCATGTTGAGGGATTCGCTAAGGAATGTGCAGTAGTTACCCACTACCGGCTGAAAAATGATGAAAAAAGCGGGGGGATAGTTGTTGATCCTGATGCCAGATTGGAAGAGGAACTGATCATCAGACCTACCTCGGAAACTATTATCTGGAATACTTACCGTAATTGGATACAATCACACCGGGATTTACCTCTTTTAATCAACCAATGGGCTAATGTTGTGCGCTGGGAGATGCGTACCCGCCTGTTTTTGCGAACTACCGAATTTTTATGGCAGGAAGGCCATACTGCTCATTCAAATAGAGAAGAGGCAATTGAAGAAACAATAAAAATCATTAATATATATAATAATTTCGCTGAAAATTATATGGCTATACCGGTGATAAAAGGACTAAAAACTGAAAATGAACGATTTGCCGGAGCTATTGACACATATACTATTGAGGCCCTCATGCAGGATGGTAAGGCACTGCAGTCAGGCACGTCTCATTTCTTAGGACAAAATTTTGCCAAAGCTTTTGATGTTAAATTCACAAATAAAGAGGGCAGGGAAGAATATGTCTGGGCAACCTCATGGGGGGTATCGACCCGGCTAATGGGAGCGCTGATCATGGCACATTCTGATGATAACGGACTAGTTTTGCCTCCAAAACTTGCTCCTCTTCAGGTAGTTATTATACCAATTTATAAAAAGGCAGAACAACTCAAAGTTATTTCGGAAAAAGCCGGTAAAATAGCAGCTGAATTAAAAGCCAAAGACATTTCGGTAAAATTTGATGACAGCGATAATAAAAAACCCGGCTGGAAATTTGCTGAATACGAATTAAAAGGAGTTCCGGTAAGACTTGCTATGGGACCCAAAGATATGGAAAACGGCACTATAGAAGTTGCCAGGCGTGATACATTGCAAAAAGAGGTAATGAAGACTGAAGGAATTTCGGTTCATGTGGAAAAGCTACTTGATGAAATACAGAAAGGTATTTATAATAAAGCCCTTGCTTTCAGAGAAAAAAATACCAGAAATGTGGATACCTATGAGAAGTTTAAAGAATTACTCAGAACCAAAGGGGGTTTTATACGGGCACATTGGGACGGTACTTCGGAAACAGAAAATAAGATAAAGGAAGAAACAAAAGCCACCATACGTTGTATACCACTTGATGAAGAACAGGAAAAAGGTAAATGTATTTATTCGGGCAAACCTTCCCGGCAAAGAGTTATTTTTGCTTTAGCCTATTAGACATTTATAATTTATTATTGCTGCAGCCCCTGCATTAATGCCAGGGTAACAGAAAAAATCATAATTGCGGTCTTTAGCCTGTTTTTTAAAATTTATAACCGGGTAGCAATATATTATATATGTCATAATCATATTATTATGAGCCTATGCAAAAAAAAGTAATAGAACGATTTATACGTTATGCAGGAGAGCACACAACTTCTGATCCTGAAAGCAATACTTTTCCTTCGAGTCAGGGACAAGTAAAATTCATGAAAAATCTCAAAAAGGAGTTGGACAAGGCCGGACTTAGCGAAGTCGAACTGGATAATAACGGATATCTAACAGCTACTGTTCCCGCAAACGGAAAACCCGATGCATTTGTCGTGGGTTTTATTGCTCATATAGATACCAGTCCTGATTTTCCTGGAAAAAACATACAGCCACAAATAATTGATAATTATGACGGTACAACTATCATTCTGAAAAATGAGATCAAAATAGACCCTGCTGATTTTCCGGAGATAATGAAATATAAGGGACAGTCCGTTATAACAGCAGATGGCAGTACCTTATTGGGTGCAGATGATAAGGCGGGGGTAGCAGAGATCGTCACAGCAGCGGAAAAGCTACTTAATTCAGATAATATTAAACATGGTAAAATACGCATTGCTTTTACACCTGATGAAGAGATCGGAAAAGGAATGGAAAAATTTGATGTTGATAAATTTGGTGCTGATTTTGCCTACACTATAGACGGAGGCGAGGAGGGAGAGCTTGAATATGAAAATTTTAATGCTGCTTTCGCCAAAATAATTATCAGGGGAAGAAGTGTCCATCCGGGAACTGCAAAAAATAAAATGATAAATGCTTTACTGGCAGCTAATAAAATCATATCATTACTGCCGCCCGATCAAAGACCTGAACATACCGAAAAATATAAAGGGTTCTACCATCTGCTTTTTCTTCACGGCAATGTGGAAAAAGCTATAATGCATTATCTTATTCGTGATCATAATTTTACTAAATTTGAACAGAAAAAGAAATTACTGAAAGAATCTTTAAAGCTGGTCAATTTGGAATATGGACATAGACTGGCAGAAATTGAAATAACAGACCAGTATTATAATATGCGCCAGAAAATTGAGCCTGTTATACATATAGTCAATATTGCAAAAAAAGCTATGAAAAAAGCAGGAGTGGAAACAAAAATTAAAGCCATAAGGGGAGGAACCGACGGTGCACGGCTTTCATATATGGGGGTACCCTGCCCGAATATTTTTACAGGTGGATATAATTTTCACGGTCCATATGAATTCATACCTGTGCCATCGATGCTTAAAGCAGTCGACGTTATAATGAATATAGCAGAACTTGCAGGGAATTTAAATAAATATAGAAAGTAATTGTCAATGCTGGAAAGGTTCAAAAAATTTATAAATATAAACCAGCTTTTTGCCCTCCGGCAGAAGATACTGCTCGCGGTAAGCGGCGGAATTGACAGTATGGTAATGTTACACCTCTTTCAACAACTCGGGGTAGATTATGGTATAGTCCATTGCAATTTTCAACTTCGTGGTTCTGATTCGGATAAAGATGAAGAATTGGTAAAGAAAAATGCATCACTTCAGGAAGTCCCTTCATTTTTCAAACGGTTTGATACACGTGACTATGCGATCATAAATGGTATGTCTGTAGAAATGGCAGCCCGTGACTTGAGATATAATTTTTTTGAAAAAATAAGGAAAGAATACAATTATGACTATATTGCAACTGCGCACCATAAAGACGATCTGATAGAAACATTTTTTCTTAACCTGTCAAGGAAAACCGGGATAAAAGGACTAACAGGGATTAAAGAAAAAACCGGCGCTATTGTTCGTCCTTTGCTTTTTGCAACACGAAAGGAAATAGAAAAATACGCTAGCAACAATCTTATCGAATTCAGGGAAGACTATACCAATAACGAAACAGAATATCAGCGCAACTTCATCCGTCACCGTATTCTTCCGCTTTTTACAGAGTTAACCCCTGCATTTAAAAACAATTTATCAGACACGATCAACAACCTCAGACAAGCAGAAAAGGTATATACCATAAGCTTAAAAAAAGAAGAAAAAAAAATAATCTCCGGTAAGGGCGACAGGATTGCAATTTACATCGAACCACTTCTGAAGTCACCTTTTTCAAAAATTTTACTCTATGAAATACTTTCAAAATACAATTTTAATCCGGCTGTTACCGAACAGGTCTATAAAGGACTTGACACAGGTTCTGGAAAACAATACTATTCCAAAACACATTGGCTGATCAAAGACCGCGACAAACTTTTTATAGCTAAGTTACCTCAGGAAGATGAAAGGATATTTTATATAGAAGAAGAAGATATGGAGTTATTTGGGCCGTATGACATGACCATAGAAAAAATAACAGACAGCAATTTTAATATTATCAAAGATCCTGATGTTGCCTGCCTCGATATGGACAAACTTGAATTCCCTTTGCTTATCAGAAAATGGCAGCAGGGAGATTACTTCCAGCCCTTGGGTATGACAGGCTTTAAAAAATTAAGCGACTTCTTTATAGATAACAAAATCCCGCTCCACGAAAAAAACAAAATCTGGCTTCTTTGTTCAGGACCAAAAATTGTATGGATAATAAGGCACCGCATCGATAACCGCTATAAAATAACGCCTCAAACAAAACGTATTTTAAAGGTCGAGATAAAAGACACAGTAAATTCCTTATAAATTCTAACAGAATTATTTCCCTTTACGCCATCTTTTGTGTACCTTATTTAGAGGGTAGACTCCATGACTTACCATTTTCACATCTTCAACAGTGTAAAAAGCATTCGGATTAGTAGCTTTAACAATATTTTCAACCTTTCTAATTTCTATTCGTTTAATGATACTATAGATTATACTAACATCCTCTGTGCTCCCTTTTGCCTCGTGGTGTGTAATTCCGTAGCCCTCCTTTTTAAGGTTGGTTATC
The DNA here is from genome assembly GCA_964611525.1 of uncultured Prolixibacteraceae bacterium. GTDB lineage: Bacteria > Bacteroidota > Bacteroidia > Bacteroidales > Prolixibacteraceae > JAAYJR01. Next base: position 14,824 of record CAZTAL010000085.1, on the reverse strand, counting down.
AGTTCATCGGCATTCATACGTGTAATAATTTGTATTCTGACTATTCCCATAGCCAGGAACTCCTCAACCTTTAATCCTATATAATTCCCTACAGCAAATCCTGCAGAATAGGCAATATAGCATACCCAGTTATCGAGATTTTCAAAAATTTTAGAAATAGCCAGCAACCATATCAGCACTTCAAAAAAACCAAGTAAAGGAGCCCAGAATTTTTCTCCCTTTGCCACCATTACTATTCTTACAGTGCCTATTGTAACGTCACAAACCCTTGCAAGCAATATCAACAAAGGAAGTATCAGATATGTGAAAATATCACTATCATATATTGAATCCAAAAAGACCATAATTTTTTATAAAATAGAGTTCAGTATAAAACCTAAAAATTTAAAATGAATATTTATTACAGTTCTACATGACGATCCCACTTTAGATATTTAGGTAAAAAACAAAATTTTTTCTGACAAAATGCTTGTAATTTTTATATCTAACTCTTATGTAACTTCTTTTTCTCAAGTTATTTTTCTTGGGACTATATCGCCAGATAATAAAGGACTAAAAATCAATTTAATAAATTTTTCAAAAAACGCTTTATGCCCTTTTCAGGACAATTATAAAATTACAATTAAAATTCTGAAGAAAAATGAAACCTGATGTTTTCAAATTCCTCCCTGGCGATACGCAACATAAATTCGGAATCCGGCATGAATACATCCCTGTCCCGATTATCCAAAGCCATTTTCTGATGTTTTCGTTTTTTAAATTCAGATAAAGCCTCCTGATCATCTGATTCAATCCAGCAGGCTTTATAAAGTTGCAGTGGCTCAAACCTGCATTTAGCTCCATATTCATGTTCCAATCTGAATTGTATTACATCAAACTGAAGCTGTCCCACTGTCCCTATAATCTTCCTTCCGTTGAACTGGCTCTTAAATAATTGAGCTACCCCTTCATCCATAAGGTGCGCAATGCCTTTATTAAATTGTTTTGATTTCATGGGATCATCATTTTCAATATATTGGAAAAGTTCCGGCGAAAAGCTTGGCAAACCTTTAAAATTAATTCTTTCCCCATCGGTTATTGTGTCACCTATTATAAAGCTGCCATTATCGGGAACACCCACTATATCACCGGGAAATGCCACCTCTATTATCTCTTTCTTTTCAGCCATGAAGGCTGTAGGACTTGAAATACGTATTTTTTTCCCAATCCGTGAATGGATATAGCTCTTATTGCGTTCGAACTTACCGGAGCATACTTTTATAAATGCGATCCTGCTCCGGTGGTTCGGATCGATATTGGCATGGATTTTAAACACAAAACCTGTAAAATTATCTTCTTCGGGGAATATCTCACGCTCCCTTGCAATAGATGAACAGGGAGAAGGAGCTATTTCAAGGAATACACGAAGCAACTCCTCTACACCAAAATTATATAGTGCGCTGCCAAAGAATACCGGTGCCAGTTCGCCGCGAAGATATTCATGTATATCTATAAGCGGATAGACCCCCTCAACAAGCTCTAATTCTTCACGGAGAATTTCAGCATCATCACCAATGTGATTTTCAAGTTCACTGGAAAATAGATCATTAAATTCTATTCCTTTTGCAATTGTCTGGATTTTTTGATCAAAGAGTTTAAGACTGTTGTTATAGATATCGTAAACCCCTTTAAAATCCGGACCGCTGTTAATGGGCCAACTTAACGGTCGAACATTTATCTTCAATTGATCCTCAATATCATCAAGCAGACTGAATGAATCCTTTGCCGGCCGGTCTAATTTGTTTATAAAAACTATAACCGGCGTTTTCCGCATCCGGCAAACTTCCATGAGCTTTTCTGTTTGCGGTTCTACTCCTTTAGCGGCGTCAATAACAATTATAACACTATCAACCGCAGTAAGAGTCCGGAATGTATCTTCCTGAAAATCCTGATGGCCAGGAGTATCAAGAATGTTAATCTTATATCCCTTATATTCGAATCCCATAACAGATGTAGCCACTGAAATGCCCCTCTGTCGCTCAATCTCCATAAAATCAGAAACAGCAGTCCTCCTGATTTTATTACTTCTAACTGCCCCGGCGACACGTATAGCACCCCCAAACAACAACAGCTTTTCTGTAAGCGTAGTTTTTCCTGCATCCGGGTGACTTACAATTCCAAATGTACGTCGTCTCTGTATCTCTTCCTGTAAAGTCATTCTTTATTTTCTATTTTTGAAGGTGCAAAAATAACAAAGATATTTAAAGTAATTAATGAGCTAATCTTATTACATTTGCATGAATATAAAAATGAACAAAAATGTGAACTTTTTATAGCAAGCATCCAAAAGACAAATTAATGAGTTCGGTATAAAACTAAAATTCTAAATAATAAATATTTTATGCCTTTTATAACTAATTGTAAAACAGTTTAATAAATTTGTCTAAATAGAGTGCAAAGTGCCTTTTTAGACCAGCCTCATTAATAAATAGTAAATTGTAAAATATAAATCGGAAATGGGTTTTAGACTCGAAACTCTGATCTTTGAAATTTCAAATAGTTAATAGTAAATAGTAAATTAAAAGTGTTATGAAATTCAATTTTAAAACATCTTACATTATCGTACTGGTTGTAATAATTATCCTCCTGTTATTATTTGGAGGTCGTATGTTTTTTATAGTAGAGGCAGGTGAACGGGCAATTGTTTTCCGTCCTTATACTACAGGTCTTGACACAGAAAATGTTTATGGCGAAGGATTCCATATCATTGCTCCGTGGAACAAATTATATGTATATAATGTAAAAGAACAGCAACGTGAGGAAACCATGGATGTCCTTGATAAAAACGGATTATCAATTAATACCGATATTACTGTCCGTTTTAATCCCCTTTATGATAAAATAGGATATCTCCACCAGCAATTCGGCACAAATTACATTAATGTACTTGTAATCCCTGAAGTTCGTTCCACCGTGCGTCAGGTTGCAGGACGATATTCTGCCGAAGAAATTTATTCGACCAAAAGAGCCGAAGTAGAACAAAGCATTAAGGATGAAACCCGTAAAGTATTAGAAGAAAATTTCATTGATATGAAAGCTTTGCTTATAAGGTCTATAAATTTACCGGAACAAATAAAATCGGCCATTGAAAACAAACTACAACAGGAACAGGAAGCCCTGGCATATGAATTCAGACTGCAAAGAGAAGAATCCGAGGCTGAGCGCCGGCGTATAGAGGCAGAAGGAATTGCCAACTATAACCGCATTATCAATCAAAGTCTGACCGATAAAATTTTGCTGCAACGGGGTATAGATGCAACTGTTGATCTGGCCGAATCATCAAATTCAAAGGTGATAGTAATTGGCAGTGGCAAGGAAGGATTACCCTTAATACTTGGAAATAATTAGCGTTCGTCTATAAAGTCAAGAGCCTGATTTAGTCTGCCAACCTCATTATTATTGTCTGATTACTCCCGTGTTTATACCCGGGAGTATAGAACTATGCCCAGAGGCAGAGCCCCAAAGTATCAAAGGAAGCTGGCTATACAAAAGTATATATTTACGACCCAGGAATTGGGGCATTAAATAACTTTTTATACAATAAAAATAAACGTATTAAAGACTTCTGCCTAATATTTGAAAATTTCAACAGAACAATACTGATATTTTAATAAACCCTGAAAGATGAGAAAAATCAATAATCCCTTTACTTCTTTGGCTTCCAAAGAAGATTATAATTGTTTCGGCTGCTCGCCTTTTAATGAGACCGGACTGCAACTTGAATTCTGGGAGGATGGCAATGAGATAATTGCAAAGTGGAAACCCAAAAAATCATTTGAGGGCTGGATGAATGTGTTACATGGTGGCATTCAGGCTACATTAATGGATGAAATAGCATCATGGCTGGTTTTTATTAAATTAAAAACCGCAGGTGTAACATCCGGATTAAAAATAAACTATATAAAGCCAGTTTATATTTCCAGGGGTATTATTACACTTCATGCCCGACTCAGTGGATTTAATAAGCCACTTGCAAAGATTAAATGCACGTTGTCAGATGGAGTAGGTACACAATGTGCTGAGGCGGAAGCCGAATACTTTTGTTATCCCGAAAAAATAGCAAAGGCAAAATTCAAATATCCCGGCGTTGAAGCTTTCTACTCCGGTTAATTTATACATTACCCCTTATTTTATATGCTGAACAGGAATGCCGAATTATTATATTATTGTGGATTTTATCTTACATGTGGATTTTTATAAGTCATCTTCTTCTTCAAAATCATCATAATTAAAGGAATAATCATCGAGTTCATCGTCTTCAAACTCGTCATAAATGGAAAGCTTTCTTTTAGGCCTTTTGGTTTTTCTAGAATAATGTTTTTTTTGTTTCCGCTCGAAGTTATCAACTTCCGGGTAATTTTTTTTGTTTACTTTCCGTTTCATTTTAAAACATAAATCAAAAAAATAATTAATAAATTTATAAATATTTTCAAGGGCAAAATAAAAAAAAACAAATAGAAAAAAAAATATTCTAATTTTTTTTAGATTGTACTGAATAGTGACATAAGTATATGATTAAGCGAAAAATACATATTCTACAAGTAAAACATGTAACGAAGCTGTTATTTTTTTTATTCTTTTTTTTAGTTTCTCACATTAACACTGCTCAGACAGACAGGAAAATTGAAAGATGGTTTGGAGAAGCGAGGCTACATTATTCATTGCAATCCTATAATATGGCAATAGACATATGTCAAAGGATAATCGAGCGGGACTCAAATTACTTAGATGCCAGACTTTTACTTGCTGATATCTACAAGGAACTGAAATTGCCGGAAAAAGAAATAGTTCAGTTAAAAGAAGCTGAAAAAAAAGCAGATATTGCCTTAATCAGTTTACGGCTGGGAAACACTTACTATTCACTGGGAAATTACGAAAAAGCACTGACTCATTTCCTGAACTATTTAAATAGGACAGATCCCGATATAAAACGTGATGATGAACTGAACAGAAAAATTAAAAGTTGCAGATTCGCATTAGAGGCCATTGCAAATCCTGTTGAGTTCAATCCAACACGTCTGCCGGACTCAGTTAATTCTCCTTATGACGAATATTGGCCCAGTTTAAGCATCGATCAAAGGGAATTGGTAATTACACGGCTGATAAAAAATAAGGGACAAAGACCACAGGAAGATTTCTATATTTCCATTAAGGGAAAGGACGGTTGGGGAAAAGCTCAACCTGTATCGGAAATCAACACCATAGACAATGAAGGTGCCCAAAGTCTTTCAATTGACGGTAAAATGCTGTTTTTCACCGCCTGTAACAGGGCGAACGGGATGGGGAGTTGTGATATTTACTACTCAATCCGGCAAAATAGTAATTGGAGTACTCCTGTATGTGCAAGCGCACCTTTAAATACAAACTCATGGGAATCACAGCCTTCGTTGTCATCAGACGGGAGATTTTTATATTTTTCCAGCAACAGGTCCGGGGGTAAAGGAGGTAAAGACCTATGGCGTTCAGAATGCCTTGGTTATGACCATAATGGGATTTTAAAATGGAAAGAACCGGTAAATCTGGGAGATAGTATAAACACTCCCGGAGACGAAATATCTCCCTTCATACATGCTGGAAATAAAAATTTCTACTTTTCTTCAAATCATCATACAGGGATGGGTGGATTTGATCTGTTAATGTCTGAAATTATTAATGATTCAATATTTTCCGCACCTGTTAATCTTGGGTATCCTGTTAATACTGTAAATAATGAACAGGGTTTGCATATCAGCAGCGACGGACTAACAGCTTTTTTTTCATCATCACGTAATGAATCTGCGGATATGGACATTTATTCTTTTCATCTCGATGAATCTGTAAGGCCCCATCCTGCAACTTATGTCCGTATTAAAGTTAACGATGCCCAAACACTGGAACCTATAGAGGCTAATCTCGAACTTACTAACCTTACCAGCAAGGATATTAAATATGTAAATAAAACAACAGACGAATCCGGACTAGCACTTCTATGCCTTCCAACAGGCAGCAAATATGCCTTTTCAGTTTCAAAAGACGGATATCTTTTTTATTCTGAATCTTTTGACCTGAGCATGATAAAACATATACATGATCCGTATAATCTAATTATCTCATTAAAGCCCGTTCAGGAAGGAGCTGAAATAAATCTTTACAATATATATTTTGAAACAGATTCCTTTTCAATTCTACCTGAATCGGAACCTGAATTATTAAAATTAACTGAATTCCTGAAAAATAATCCCGGACTAAATGTTGAGATACAAGGTCATACTGATAACACCGGCACTGAAGAAAGAAACCTGATTCTTTCTAAATTACGGGCGAAATCTGTAGTTGACTATCTTATTGCAAGGGAGATAAATAAATCACGGCTCAGTTGGGCAGGTTATGGTGAAAATAAACCGGTAGCTGATAATAATACAATTGAAGGACGCCGGTTGAACAGGCGGACTACAATAAAAATAACAGATAAATAAAACATGGTTTCTGGTTTTGTGAAAAACAGTTTTTATTTTTGTTGACTTATGGATCATAACATTAAAATAAATCCTCAATCGGAGGTTCCAAAATATAAGCAGGTGATAAATCTTATCATCTCGGACATTGAATCAGGGATCTTTAAGCAGGGACAACGGATACCATCTATCAATCAAACAAGTGAGGAATTACTTTTATCTCGTGATACAGTAGAAAAAGCTTATATCTCATTGAAAAAACAAGGAATATTATCATCTGTTCGCGGAAAAGGATTCTATGTACATAATATAAATGTAAATAAGCATATCAGAGTAGCACTTATTTTTAATAAGCTGAGCAATTACAAAAGAAGTATATACTATTCATTTATAGAAAATCTGGGCATAAAGGCAACCGTGGATGTATTTATTTATAATTACGATCTGCAACAATTCGAAAATATAATTAACAATAATATTACCAGCTACGACTATTATGTGATACTTCCTCATTTTAAAACTGAAAATAATGATGTAGCAAAGGTTATCACAAAAATACCCCGTGAGAAAGTACTGCTGGTTGATCGTAATTTGGAAACTCTGAAAGATTATCCAATAGTTTACCAGGAATATGAAAGAGATATTCAGGCTGCACTGGAGGAGGGAATTGACCTGTTAAAGAAATATTACAAAATAAATCTGGTTTTTCCTCTAAATCGATATTATTCTAAAAATATCATGCGGGGATTCCAGATATTTTGTCAGGTGAACAAATTTAAATTTTCCATTATAGACCAGTTAAAAAAATCAGATGTGAAAAATGGTGAGGCCTATGTAATAGTATCGGATGATGATCTTTACCGGTTCATTAAGATATGTAAATCAAAAGGATGGAAACCAGGGTATGATATAGGAATAGTTGCATACAATGATAATCCTGTAAAAGAGATACTGGAAGACGGGATAACAACTATCTCAACAAATCACGATGAGATAGGAAGAATTGCAGCCCAAATGATATTATCAAAAAAATTCTCCCGCATTAAAAGTCCTTTTAAATTTATTCGACGTAATTCACTTTAGTCTGCTTATTATAAAATCCGCTTACCGTCTTATGCTTATCCCAAAATAATCCTTTACTAACAGTTCACCGTTATAAATATATTTGATTTATCACTTTAAGAAAGTTAATTTAAGAGAAATTATTAATTTTTTTCCTAAAAACATATAGCGATTTATTTATGTTTGCAGTTCGAGTAAAAAATATGGAGGATAAGAAATGGTAAAAAAAATGCGTCCGTTGACTTCAGTATTGGTAAAACCGGCAGGACCTGATTGTAATTTAAGGTGTACTTATTGTTTTTATCTTGAAAAGGCTGCATTATTTTCTGAAACTAAGAAACACCGCATGAGCAACGAAATACAGGAAGAGCTTATCAGGCAGGCAATGCAGCAGTCGGAAGAATCAATTTCTATTGCATGGCAAGGAGGAGAACCAACTTTAATGGGACTTGATTTTTATAAACATGCCGTTGAACTAGAAATGAAATACGGTCATGGCCAGGTAGTCGGCAACGGATTGCAAACCAATGGTACATTGCTTAACGAGGACTGGGCAGAATTCCTGCAAAAATACGACTGGCTGGTGGGCTTGTCGCTTGACGGACCTGAACATATACATAACCATTACAGAAAAGATATTGCTGGTAAAGGCACGCACAGAAAAGTAGAGGACAATGCAAAAATGCTGCTGCAAAACGGGGTAGCTACTAATGTTCTTGCCTGTCTGACCGATTATTCGGTTAATTTTCCCGAAGAAAGTTATAACTATTTTAAATCGCTGGGAATGAACTGGATGCAATTTATTCCCATTGTTGAGACAGATAAAAATGATCCGTCAATGGCAGCACCATTTTCAGTAACGGCTGAAAAATACGGAAAATTTCTGTGTAAAATTTTTGATTTGTGGCTGGCGGACTTTCAAAACGGACAACCGACAACGCATGTCCGGCATTTTGATTCCGTGTTTTATGCTTACGTGGGACTGGAATCGCCCCAATGTTCCATGATGAAGGAATGTGGTCCTTATGTTGCAGTTGAGCATAACGGAAATGTTTATAGCTGCGATTTCTTCGTGGAACCAAAATGGAAGCTGGGCAACATAATGAATAACCGTCTCATTGATATGCTTAATTCAAAGAAGCAAAGAGCTTTTGGAGCTGCGAAAGCTGTTTTGCCCGGAGAGTGTCGTAAATGCCCGTGGCTGACAAAATGCTACGGCGGATGCACAAAAGACCGCATTAAAGATCCTCGCGATCACCATAAGCCAAGATTCTGCAAAGCTTATAAGATGTTTTTTGCTCATGCGGACAAGACCTTAAAATTATTAGCAGAAAACTGGAAACAGCAACAACAGGATATGCAGGAACGTGAAAAAACAGGAGGTACTTATAATGCTTTTAAAGATTTTATGAGTTAAATATATATAATTCTAATAGTCATGATTCAACAGAAAGAAATAACATTGCCACGACTCGGAAGAGGATACCACCTTATTACTTCTCTTATTGAAAAAGAACTGCCGCAACTTCCGGAAAAAGGATTACTGCATATTCTGGTAAAACACACTTCAGCCGGTATCACGCTGAATGAAAATGCAGATCCGGATGTCCGCACTGATTTTGAATCATTCATGAATAAAATGATCCCCGAAAACGATCCGGTTTATATACACACATTGGAAGGAAGCGATGACATGCCCGCACATCTGAAATCATCCGTAATAGGCGCTGAAATAACAATACCGATCAGCCACTCCCGGTTAAACATGGGGACATGGCAGGGAATATACTTTTGTGAATTCCGGAATCACAGCTATGGTCGCAGGCTTGTTATAACTGTTTATAGTTGAACTTTCTCTTGTTTCTACCCATTCCTTTGAGTTTTAAATCTTTTTTAACGACCGAATCAAATTCAATACGGCCGTCAGTAGCAACAGGAATAATTAACGCCAAACCTTTTAACAAACAATTCAATATCTATAACTTGTACGAAACGTCCACACATGCATGAATCGATTTAATTGAAGAAAAATTCAAAATGAATTCTTTCTATCCTCTCTTATAATAATCAACAAATCATAAACACTTTTTTATGTCTATACTTTTCAAGTTTTGTCTAAAAACTGCCTGAAAAACAATTAAGCACTAAACGTTTACGGACATCAGCCCGAAACAATTTTTTTTGCCCTTTCCACAAGATCTGTCAGTCCCTCGAGACTATCACCCCCCCCTTGCTCAAGCACCAGCCAATTGTCATAGCCGATATTATCCATTGCCTTCATAACAGCAGGCCAGTTAACATCCCCTTCGCCAAGTTTAACATTAAATCCTTCCCGTTTTCCTTTAGTATTAGCAAGCTCATTGCTAAACTCTTTTATATGTATCCTGGCGATCCGGCTGCCAAGGATATTTATCCACTGTTCAGGCCAACCATATACCAATATATTACCGCAATCGAAATAAAACTTAACATTCGGACTTTCAAACTGATCAAGATAATAAATTGCCTCAACGGGACTCAGAATAAAATTATTCCATACATTCTCAATAGCTATTGTAACATTCAATTCTTCAGCCAGGGAAACTACCTTTGATATCTCTTCTATTGTCCTCTTCCAGCAATCATCATAACTAACGGATTCATCAACCTTCCCCGGAACTAAAAGAACAGTATCCGTTCCGTAAGCCTTTGCATCCTCTATGGATAGTTTAAGGGCATCCCTGCCTTGTTCCCGGATTGAGCTGTCGGGTGAAGACAGGAGAAATTTCCAATGCTGTGCATCGCAAACACCGGTGATTTCCATACCCGTTTTATCCCGCGCCTCCATTACTTCTTTCCTGTCGAGGTGACTGAAGATTTGAATTCCTTTGAATCCGGCCTCTTTACACATTTGAAATTTTTCAAGTATTGATCCTTTTACACGAATAGTTCCCCACATTATGCCGATTTTGGACTCACGTCCGGGAGATGAGCAACTACCGGCAAAACTAAGGGCAGAAGCAGCGGAAACTCCTGCGGAACTAATAATAGTTTTCTTTACAAATTCTCGTCTTTCCATTTTATAATAATTTATGAGTTGAGTATAAAAATTAAAATGTTTATTTATAAAAATCTTAAAGTATTTTGTATTTAATTATAAATCAATTTAATATATTTCAACAATTTGTCTGAAGAGTATGCGAAGCGCCTTTTTCGGCCAGACTCATTTATTATTTATAAGAGCAATATACATTTATTCAATCTGAAGAAATCATATATAGTTTAAAAAACATTACTTCATACCGGAACTATATTTCTCAGTAAAGTATTTATTAAAATTATATTTAGAATAGGGCAAATTAGTTGCCCATTTTTCAGGGATATCCTTCTGAAGTTCAGCGATTATATCTTTGTATTCATTTCTTCCTGCCAGATTAACCCATTCATTAGGATCATTTATCATATCATACAACTCCTGAGAACCATCCTCATACTGTATAAACCGATATCTTTCGGAGCGTATACTTATATTACCTTCTCCATAAAACGTAAGAGCATTATACGGCCAGTGCATTGAAGAATCCTCCAGAAAACCAGCAAAGCGGTATAAATTATAATTTTCATAGAATATGCCCATAAAATCTGCTGACAACATTATGTTTGCCATCAAAATGGCCTCACCAAAAAATTAAGTTAAAATTACATTATTTATATGACAATAGTGGATAGTGGTTTATTTTTAATCCGATACAGGGAAGCCACCAAATATGAGTATCCTTGTTCCTTTTCCTATCCCTCCCTCAGCATCAGTTATAACTCTCAGGCTTGTCATAGTATCAATATATTTTGTATGATGAAATGCTCTTCCGCAGATAGATTGTTTTCCTATCTGCATATTACCCTGCACGTGACATGTACCATAACCCCTGGAGCGTACATGTCCCCGTGCATCCCTCATAAACAATGCAGGCTGATGAGAGGAGGTCTGTGGATAAGCCCAGCCGTAATATGGCTCCAGGTGACCTCCGATTGCACATAAAACACCCTCCTGAACATCAAAATGAGCATCACAGTAATTAAGATTGTTCATGTCCCCGTTCACATAAGACCAGTAATGTCCCGGTCCACCGGGATCCTCGGGTAATGTCCGGTTATTGGGAATTAAATCCATGTTAAGAAAGCCGGCTGCTGCTAAATCCAGATTTTTAATATCAAGTTCACTCAAATCCCCTTCAACTTTAATATCCTTATACCAACGGTATTCCAATATACGGGTTTTTGAACTGCTCCGATCTTCAGGATAAGGATCAATATTACCACTATATATCATTATCCTGGAACCAGCCGCTAAACCATTTTCAACATCAGACCGGATAGTCAGTTTATTCAGATTATCAATCTTTTTCTTGTAAAATCCTCCATAAGCACGGACTTTTGAATATTTTCCACTGGCCTCTTCGCACCAATATCTCATATGCCCATTTACATCAAGACCCACCCATGTATGATTAGTAAGCGAACTATTACCGTCTGCCCTGGCGATCATGGGACTTTGTTCCGCACCATCTGCAAAATCAGCCCCTCCTTCTTCGGGACCCCGCGTATTATGAACGCCATACCACACAGAGCTGTAATTGTTGTCTGTCCGATCATCATTCACATACAAATTATACTTTACTTCGTTGTCGGTTGTATTATCAGGCATGAAATACAAACAATACGCACCGTCTCTTTCAGCATCCAGTCCTTCGATAGTAAATTCGGTACAATCTTCGGTAACAGTAAATTCTTTAATGGTGGGCAGGGACTCTGCCGACATCAACTTTCCGTAGATCAACAATTTTGAACCCGCCCCAATTGCATTATTAATATCCGACAAGATGCTGAATTTAGTTACATTTTTCACAGTTTTCCGGTGATGGGAACCACGACTGCTGACAATAACATTATCAGGTGTACCAGATGTTGCCCATGTTTTCCACCTTGCATGATGAGTTCCGTCGAGCAGCAAAGTGAAGGTAGTCAGACTGGAACAGCCTGCGTCTGCTCTTCCGAGATATGAACTGGCGCTACCTGCATCTCCCCGGCCGGCCGGAGGCTCTTCATCATAATACCCGGCCTGTCTTCTTTTTCCGCTTTCTATCTCAAGATAAGAAGTGCAATAGTGGCCAGGATCCAGATCGTCGTTAACCCATGCTAAATAGCGTGTGCTTTTTGAGGTAGGATTAATTGGTATGAACACCATGAAATAAAGTCCGTCTTTAATAATATCCAAACCATCAACATCAAGCCGGCTCTGATCTTTTTCTACTTCAATCTCACGGATCAATCCCCACTTCATATCTTCATCCCATTTGTTATTATAAGTAAGCTTACCGGTGGACTGGGCAAAAAGATTAATGTTGATAAAAACAGAACATGTCAAACATAATAAAGCGAAAGAAGTATATAATTTTTTCATAACTTAAATATTTAGATTTCGTTTCATTTTCATAAAGTCTTAAAAAGCTTCCAAAACGCCTCTAAAAAGATATATTTCAAGTAAATATATAATAATATTATAAATTAATCAAACATGTTTTAAGACAAACAATATTTTCCGTGAAACAGTTTTTAATTATAAACAATATTATTTTGATAAAATTTTTATTTCCTCTGCGAATTCCTGATTTTTTTAAATAATTTCACAATATAAATATAAAGCTATGGAAACAATAGACCATATCATCAGTAACCAAAATATCACAGAAATCATTTTACTGATCATTAACAGTATATTGATAGTTACAATTTTACTTATTGTCATTCTGAAAAAAAATAAAACGGGTGACAATCATCTTGCTGAATTAAAAAGAAATATTAAAGATGATCTTAATGATACACGAAAGGAATTACGTGAATTAAATGTTGAAAATCGGCGGGAGATAAATGATCTGTTCAAAGGATTCCAGGATACACTGCTAAAAAGAATTTCCGAAAATATCTACATTCAAAAAGCACAATTGGATTCATTCTCAAAATCGTTAAATGAATTGTCGGAAAAACTCATTGACAATTTTAACCAGCTTAGGGAAAATCTCTCCGAAAGTGCCCGAAAATCAAATGAAGCAATTAATAAAAAACAAGATGAATTCACCGAAAAGACAAGCATAAAATTTGATGAATTTGGTAAGAATCTTAAAGAAGATTCTTTAATTAACAGGAAAGAACTGGCGGAAGGCCTGAAATCATTCGAACTCAAATTTGCTGAAAATATAAAGGATTTAAATGAGCAACTACGACAAAAATTCAGTGATCTCAGCAAACAACAACTTCTGTTTAACAATCAGTCGAAGGAAAGTATAAAAGAGATCAAAGACGTTACCGAAAAGCAGCTCAAATCCATACGAGAAGACAATACCATCCAGTTAAATGAAATGCGCAAGACTGTAGATGAAAAGCTGCAGACCACCCTTGAAAAAAGACTGGGTGAGTCATTCAAACAGGTTAGTGAGCGTTTGGAGCAGGTACATAAAGGACTGGGAGAAATGCAGAATCTTGCCACAGGGGTAGGGGATTTGAAAAAGGTGCTTTCGAATGTCAAGACAAGAGGTATCTTGGGTGAATACCAACTGGGAAATATCCTTGAGCAGATGCTTACCCCTCAGCAATATGAAAAAAATGTAGCAACAAAAAAGGGCAGTCAGGCCATTGTTGAATTTGCCGTTAAACTGCCGGGCAAAAATGACGGTGATACCGTATGGATGCCGATAGACTCAAAATTCCCGGTTGAAAGTTACCAGTTACTGCTTGACTCTTATGAAGCCGGAATACCGGCAGAGATTGATGCAGCTTAGAAAGCCCTTTTAAAAGCAATAGACAGTTTTGCAAAGGATATAAGTCAGAAATACCTCGATCCACCCAATACAACCGATTTTGGCATAATGTTCTTACCCGTAGAAAGCCTTTATGCTGAAGTACTTCGATATCCGGGAGTATTCGAAAAACTTCAAAGTACTTATAAAATTACAGTTACCGGGCCGACAACCTTATCTGCATTGCTAAACAGTCTAAGTATGGGCTTCAGAACACTGGCAGTTCAAAAACGCAGTAGTGAAGTATGGAAGATATTATCAGCAGTAAAATCTGAGTTCGGGGAATTTTCAAAAGTACTGGCTAAAGTCCATAACCAGATAAACACAGCATCCGGCACCCTTGACAAATTGCGTACTACGCGGACAAATCAAATGCAGCGGAAATTAAGAGATATTCATTCGGTAGAAATTGACACAAAGGAAATACTGGAACTCCCTGATAAAGATAATGAAAAC
>CAZTAL010000084.1:0-17431 GCA_964611525.1 uncultured Prolixibacteraceae bacterium | reverse complement strand
GTCAAGGTTAGGCGTTTGTATGATTTTATTTCCCATAAAACCATAATCACCCCAACCCTGATCATCAGAAATGATCATTACTATATTGGGCAGGGACTTCCGGTCTTTTCCCATACAACTATAAAAAGCCATTCCTCCCAGACCGGCCAGAATTTGATGGATGAACTCTTTACGATTCAAACATGATGAGGAATTATTATTATTTGGGTAACGTGAATTCATATTATTATTTATTTAATTGACAACCAATATATTAAACTATGCATAAAATTTTTGTAATTTGTCATCTAATATAACCAGACAAATATCAAAGCTATATATGAGTCTGGTCTAAAAAGGCGCTTTGCACCCTTTTTAGGCAAATTTAAAAAATTTATTAAACTGATTTTTAGACATTTATAAAATAACATGAAGTATTAATCAATAATAATTTTAGTTTTTATACTGAACTCATGGATGCAAAAGATTTTTTAAAATATAGATTTGAAGATATTGTAGACCAAATAAAAACAATTAAGGTATCATATGAGTATTGGCAATATTCAGATACTCATATTATAGAGGTTGTTCCATTGGAGAAATTTGAAAATAATGATTTATACCAAGAACTGGAAAAAGATTTATATCTTGAATTTAATAAAAGATTTTTCCCATCAACACTTTTAATATCAACCGAGAACTCCCTTAATAGAGTATCTAATCCGGAATGGATAATTTATAGTGAACAATTTAGTTATTCATAGTAATGTAAATTTATCATTCGATGAATCATCTATGGATTTTAATGATAATTTTGAGCTTCCAAATTCACTGCTAAACTACATTGAAGTGGTAATTTACCAAATGAATTTATGCTACCTGAAATTTTCTTTCAATTTTGTTTAAAGGAACTGAAAGTAATACCCGACTGATGCACCGATTCTCATTCCACTCCAATTAGTTTTAATTTCTTCATTTGATACTGTATATTGCAGAACGGCATCTTTGTTACCTACCAACCTGTTTTTCCCTCCGAAATCGATTAAATATCCTCCATTTAAGCCAAATTCAAGACCATTGATCCGGTAGGACAACTTAAACCGTGGCTCCACCTGAACGCCGAATGATTTAAAAATATTTTCATCTGTTGAACCGATTATTTTTTCTTTCATTTTGAGCTTTGTGAAGCCATATGAAATACGTGTTTCTTCAAAAAGACTTAATTTTTTATCTATAAGCTTAAATCTTGCAGCAATGCCCGGAGAATATGAGGACAGTATATTATCTATTTCCAATTCACCCGAATAATCCTTGTAGCTTATCCTGGAACCGGTAGTATAGAACTTACCTGTTATTCCAAGTGAAACATTATCTGATGTCTGATAATATACCCCTGCGCTATAATATGGCTGTGCCGGAAAATCATCGGTAATCTTTCCTTCAACTGGTAAATTTTTTAATATCTCCGAATTCATATCTCTCAAATCCTTTAGAGAGTATATTCCGTATCCGTAATTCGCTTCTATGCTTATCTGAGAAAATGAAACAAATCCTAAAAGAATCATTATTATTGTTATATTGACTTTCTTCATTATTTTATAATTGAATCCTACGCTTAAATTCTTATTTTATTATAAACTGATGTTTATTGTGATAAAATGTTTATTATAAAATTGTCCATGTGCAATAGTCGTAAATCATTTTATTTTAGCTTTAATAATATTTTACCTTAAGGGTCAGAAAACTTAAGAATGTGTTTTTCATTTGCATTATTTTTAATAATTATAGTTTTGCTATTTAAAGTATTCATTTTTATACATTGAGATTGAGGGACTCCGAAAAGTCTAAAAATAAAAAAAAAGCAATCATCCCGGCTTGAACGATTTTCAGGAACTGGCAAGAAGATTTGAAATTAATGAGAAGAGAAGAGACAAAATTCTAAATCCTTATTTGCGAAGACAACTTATGGTTGAGGAGTTAACCCGACGTTCTTTTTTGAACGAAAAAACAAAGTGTACGTATTTGTTGCATTATCAGATAAAAAGGAATCTGTTGAATAGGGTTTAAATATTGAATTGTTATTCGGAATTTTAATGCCAGTTGAGCAAAAATGAAACAATATGGAATGTTAAATTTTGAAAGTTTACTTATTAAAACAATACCCCCTCCAAATATTGGTGTTTATAGACAAAATAAGGTTGGCCTTCATATCCCATGTGTTACTTCATTCGGCCCAATTTCTTTTCGAATATTCTTATCACCCAATTTTCGGTAATCATTCAATCAATGCATTAATAGAGAAGTGCAGATATTTATTTTTAACACGTTTATTTGCTTTTTCAATATCAATCAGATAGCAATATTTTTTAAAAGAATCGGAATTACATCTTTATTATTTTGCTGGATGCCGATCTAGAAGTTCAACTACGCCCAAAGTCGAACTATGTCTGAAAAAGATATACATAAATCATACCCACAATTGTAAAATTGAAGTTAGTGAAGATTTCTCGATGAAAAAGCTTTTACTTATATTTGAACTATGAAAATTACTGAGGCTAAAATATTAAAACAGATTAAAAAAATTGTCAAAGACAAAGAACCTTCGGCAAAAATCTATCTTTATGGATCACGCTCACGTGGCACTGCAAAAGAGGATTCTGATTGGGACTTGTTGATTTTGCTTAATAAAGATAAAATTTCATTAGAGGTTGAGCAAAAAATAACTTATCCGCTTTATGATCTTGAATTTGATACCGGAGAGGTAATCAGCCCAATGATTTATTCAGAAAAAGAATGGAATTCAAAATATAAGGTTACACCTTTTTATCAAAATGTAATGAAAGAGGGAAAACTTTTATGATAGATTATACCCAGGAAGACTACATAAAATATCGGATTGACCGTGCAAAAGAAACAATTGATGAAGTTCGGATACACATCGAAAACAGATTCTGGAACACTGCAATAAATAGAATGTATTATGCTTGTTTTTATGCGGTTAATGCATTAATGGCAAAAGACAAGATTGAGGTCTCGAGTCATTCAGGGATTCGGCATAAATTTGGAGAATTTTTTGTTAAAACAGGCAAGATTGACAGAAATTTAGCCAAACATTTTACAGAGCTATTTGAAAAAAGACATAAAGGAGATTATAACGATTTCTATGATTACGATGAAGAGACGGTTCTTCGATTATTTCCTGTTTCTCAAAGGTTTATTGAAGAGGTAACAAAAATTTTAAACAGATAACGACTGCTGGTAACGCCGGGTGTGCTTAAAAATAGGTATTTTACTTAAAATCAGCACACTGATATGCCGGTGATTTTTTTGATAATCTTTCTCAGTTGATTCTTTTTCTGTTGATTTAGTTTCGATCGTTTCCCAACTTTTACTTTGCTTAAGCATACCCTTTAATCCTTACTTACGTAGCTGATTCTTCCATAACCTTACTGCTTCTCTTGTTATGCCCATTACATTACATACTTCTGTCATTTTAGCTCCTCTGTCTAATGCTATTATATATCCTCATTGCCCGGAAAGGCTGATTTTATTAACAGAGCAGTTCGTAAACACTGGTTTGTTGAAAACAAGCTACATTGGATTTTGGATGTAATATTTAAGGAAGACTATTGCAGGGTAAGAACCGGTAATGGTGCAGAAAATCTTAATACTATCCATAAAATTGCTTTGAATACTATCAAAAGGGATAATACTGTTAAAACAAGTTTTAAGAATAAAAGAAAGATGTGTGCATGGAATGATAATTTTGCATTATTTTGAAAAAGAGATGTTTATGACCCTTTAGATAAATAAAACTACACATTCGCAAAAGCAAAAAGAATAAATAATGGTATATGAAAGACCTTGCGTATGAACTTGGTATTGGCTAAAACCAGGTTTTAAAAAAGCTTATTCCGTTAATATTGGTAAGATCCAAATCAAAATCCTGCCAGTTAGTTTATTTTTGGCAACAAAATGGGAAGCATTTTAAAGTAGAGGTAATGACCCAAGAATGAGTCATGATTTCGAAGATATTATTTATGTAATTGATAATAATTTAAATTTAGTTGATGATGTGATTAATGCCGAAAATGGTGTTCAAAGATTTTTAAAAAGCATGAGTGAAGAAATATTATATCATCCCTCACGAAATGAAATTATTGAATGTCACATAAATCCTTATACGATGCAAGATAGAAGGAAGCTCATTATTAAAAAACTTGAACAAATACTTAAAATTTAATAAGATGATGCACATGCCATCCTATCTTATAAAATGAGTTATATACTTTCCATTAGTTCAACAAATTCCAAATATGAATTAATTGATTAGTTTCAATCCTTGTTTTACTGGATGCTGCTCTGGAAGAGAGATTGTGAAACCGCTTGCACTAAACTCTGTCAAGTTTCAATCCTTGTTTTACTGGATGCTGCTCTGGAAGAAAAGTAATTAAATCAGGATTCACAGTATCTGAATGTTTCAATCCTTGTTTTACTGGATGCTGCTCTGGAAGCCAATCTCGCATTACTTTCATCAAATCGCCACATGAGGTTTCAATCCTTGTTTTACTGGATGCTGCTCTGGAAGTCGTGGGTTAATTCATTATTTTGATTTACAAAACAATACAAATAATTTATTATTGTACATTTTCCTTTTATCAATACGTCAAAGAACCTAATTTTATATGATATGTTATCCATTTCCGAAAGATTAAATTATTGCTTACCAATTAATTAAATATTATTTTAACTTTTTTCCAAATAAATTTTTACCCGTTAAACTATTTCACGCATATATTCCGATATGTGCAACTAATACAACGTTGTTTATATTTTGTCGCTTTTGGGAAAAAGTTGTTTTCAATTACGTTGTTGACCTCATTGCAGACTTGTCGGATTTCCGATTTAGCATTTTCATCTATACTCACCTCAACTAACTTATTTGACGATCGTGTATAAACTAAAAAACCTTTTTCAACTTTTTGATGAAAATTACCTTCAATTAATACCGCATAACATTCCAATTGTGTGCGGTAAGTTTCATAAATACGATTTTCAAATTTAGCAAATTTATAATCTAATGGAGCCATCGTTCCATTTTTTAATAACAACACTTCATCAATTTTTCCACGCAATAAATCATTAGTTAGGTACTTATCGGAATATTTTTCAACCACACCTATTCTTTTTCGCAAATAATCTTTATTTCCCTCCAGTTTTTGCTCATGAAGCTGCCTACCCTTTTCTACTTTATAATGCCGTCCCTCGTATTGAGGAATGCAAAGTACATATTCAAAATAAGTATACCGGGGACAATACAAATACTCAATAATATGTGACGGTGTAACAGACATCAGAAAAACAATGCTTTAACTTTGTCAGTAATCAGTTTTTTATCGAAGGCTTGTCCAAGGAGTGAAGTTTGTCGTAATTCATTTTTATTCATTGGAAAAATGTAAACGGAGTCAGTTTCTTCATCGATTAGTTCATTAACTTCCAGTTCAAGCGTATCTTTATCATTATCCTCCAGTGATCCCAGAAAAACTGACTTTTGTACCCTATATAGACCCACGAGCATACATTTTTTTGCTACAATTCTGCGTGGTTTGTTCTTTTTAATATCATACAATACCCAACAAATCATGTCTTTTTTATTAAAAGATTGGCAAACTGATGTGCGTCCATTTGCATTGCATTCATTCGGGTTTGGTTTCGTCTTTTATAACGAATTTTATCTTCATCAAGAAACTTCATAAACGCTTTCATCAATAGATTTTTCCCTTCGGTATTTAAGCTGACACCGTTAGTGATAGTATCGGTATGATT
The DNA here is from genome assembly GCA_964611525.1 of uncultured Prolixibacteraceae bacterium. GTDB lineage: Bacteria > Bacteroidota > Bacteroidia > Bacteroidales > Prolixibacteraceae > JAAYJR01. The sequence goes on along the minus strand of CAZTAL010000084.1, from coordinate 11,626 downwards.
GTCGTTTACTTTTTTTGCCGAAAACAGTTTAAACACCACTTCGTCAGCATAAATACGGTAAGGTTCTATGAAATCGAACACCATACTTTTAGTATTATAATCATCGCGGTGCATAAAACCTACATAAGGGTCGAGCCCAGCAACTACCAATACTTTTTCCACACGACTGTACAATACACCGTATGCATAGTTCAGGAACGCGTTAAATGAATCTTTTGCCGGACGGAAACTTCGACCAGTGAACCGATATCTTTCATTTAGCAACAAACTAAGTATTTGAAAATAAATCCGCCCGGCTGTTCCTTCAAAACCACGGAGAGAACTATCTATAAAATCAATTTTCTCTGCTTCTTGTTTTTTTATTTTTATTTTTAATGCTGAAATGATTTTTATTTTTTCTTGAATTGTGTCAGCTTGGGAAGGTCTGTGATTTTTAAGACGTTTCAGAAATTCAATTTGATTGGTAAGTTTTTTAGACAACCAATTTTTAATCCAGAACATTCCTGTTAAGTTTAGACTGGCATCGAGTTGCTGTTTTCGAATACGAGAGGTACTTCCGGGCTTACTATGCCAAAATCTGCCAATAGGTACTCCGTCATTTTCAAATATAATGATATCGATATTGTTTTTCATAGCAAGAATAATGGCATCGGTGCTAATGGCTGCTCCCTTGCTCATTAAAATAGAAGTCACTTTTTGGCTGGCAAAGAGATGTTTCTGTTTTTCACCGTCTTTTGTGAGGGTTACTTCAAACAACTGATCTTTTATATGTACGTATGTCCCCCACGTGTTAATAACAAGTTGCATGATTTCAAGCTTTATTTTATTAGATGCACAGTACCGAATCCCCGGCTGACGGCTTTCCCAATACCCGCCATTTCGGGGAGAAAAGCATTGGTGGTAAATTCTCCTTGAAATGCCAGCATATGTTGCTCCTTAAACCGTGTTTGTTTTTCCTTTACCCTAGCAATGGCCATTATCTGTTCTGAGGTGCGAAACGACAATCCTTTATAAAAACTTAATATGTTATTTTGTAACTGGCGGTTCAAAAACTGTGTTTTACCCGTCTTATTCAATTGCAAATATTTTTGGTAGTTTTCTTGGTTCAGCGCCATCCACAGGGTTTTAAATTGATAATTGTAAAGTTGTTGGTTTACATTAAGTTCGTATTGTTTTTGCTGAATATTTTTTGACAATACCGGATACTGCTGCCTTTCAATATCAATTTTCCTGATTTTAAGAAATAATGATACCAGTAATCCGGCTCCTTCTTGAAAACCGACTAGCACAGGTATATTATTGATAACTTTATACTGCACTAATGGATAAGCATAACGTGTTTTACCATTCTCGTAATGGTTATGCAGCAACGGTGAATGTTTCTTAAATAGATTTCCAAAATAACCACGTAATTTATGCGCATCGCGGGTTTGCAATTGGATGTCGGGGAATTGGATGATTGTTTGTATGATTTGCATAGTAGATTAATTTTATAGAATTGTACCCCCAATATCTTCAGCTTTATCTCGGATAAAACCGGTATTTGAATCATAAAAATCGTCTAAAATATCTATCGAAACCCAGAGAATATCTTTCGCTAATTCTTTATTAATTATTTTAAGCTGAGAGATTTTATCTAAATAATCAGGAACAGCAATAATATGCTGATGAAAATCTTTTTTGTACGGTTCAAAATCTTCATGTGAACATTCCTTTCGAATCATCTTCTCAAATATTTCCCTGGCTTTGGTTGCTCTATCGTCACACTCAATAAAAACAGAATTTGTCTTAAACCCATTCTCAATGAGCTGAAATTTAGACACCGACCAATCGCAACCATCATAATTCAATTCTTTCATTGATTTAAAGAAATTGAGTGAATAGCTAAAACCATCATCATTTCGTTCACATATATTTTTATAATAATAGCTTACTAAATCAAGATATCTTTTTTCTTCAATCTCAGGTTCGTTATCAGTAAAGTGTTTTATTGCATTTCGGACTGTATTTTCGGTCATTGGGCCATAAATGCTGCCACATTTTCCGAAGTCTATGATAAAAAGCGAACCCACGAAATTCCTGTCGGATTCCCGATTAACACGTCCGGCAACTTGAATTATAGAATCGATTGGAGCAAGGTCACGGAAGGCCATATCAAAATCGAGGTCAACGCCAGCTTCCACACTTTGTGTCGATATCAGTACGGGCTTTAGCCCTTTTCCTGTACGTGCTACCTTTATTTCTTTTTGGATCGTATCAATTAATTGTTGCCGCCCGGCAGGGATTACATTAGTTGAAAGGTAATGGAGCGGATTCTTAATTTCTCTATCTTTAAAATAACGCTTAATGCTATTATATATATCGATCGAAAGCTTAACAGTGTTGACCACAATCAGGCAAGATAGCTTTTGTGTCCAATATTTGCTAAAATAATTCTCAATGAAATCCTGTAAATTTTCAAGTGGCGATTCAATTTTAGGGCAGAGTTTCGTACGATTAAACGACCGGAAAATTTTTGCTACATCTTCATCACTTCCCAAAAGTTCAACCGGACAGGCTTTTTCGCCTTCTTTTATTAGAATTTTTTCGTTAGATAGTTCAAATACTTTAGGTTCGGTAGCTGTCATCATTACAATACGAGCATCAAGAAATTTTGAAAGATAGTAAAGCGAGGCTCCAACCAACGGTAATTGTTTCAGAGCAATAGTTTGTATCTCGTCAAGAATAATAATACTGCCTGCATAATGATTGAATTTTTTCAATAATTTGTTTCGGTTGCCAATAAGAGTTTGGAGGAATTGTACAAATGTGGTGATTACAATATCGCACTGTCAGGTATCAAGTGACATTACTTTTTGGTTGTAACCTTCTCCATCATCGTTATACTTTTCATTTTGCTGACTGAGTGCATCGGCATACTGATAATGCGATAGAATTTTTACTTCTCCTTCGGAAAACAATCCTCGATAAACCGTGTCGGACTGTTCAATGATGTTGATAAATGGCAAGGCATAAATAATTTGTGCTTCGCGGCCTTCCTTTTCACGGATCATAGCCCGTAATTTTAATGCAAAGTCGAGCGCCGTTAAGGTTTTCCCAATGCCAGTTGGCCCGGTAAGCGTGAAAATTTTTTGATCGAGTATTTGCTTATTATTCAGATTTTCTATCACCCGCTTACGAACAAGATTCCGCAATTCATTTTGCGAAAGGCTACTGAAGTCGGTTGCCTGTTCATCCCAAGATTGATTGGGCACGCCTTTATCTTTATCCACTTTTGACGGAGACAAAGCCACCCTTTGATAAACCTTTGTATCGGATGCATCCAGTTTATCGGCCTCGATTAATAATGAAAAGAGGTAATTGATTTGGAAATAGTTCTGGATATTACTATTTTTTTGAAGCTGTTTTATTGCTTTAAAATAGATTAAATAAGATTGTAAATTCTCAGGGAACGTTTCAATATCGTCAATTCCTATTTCCCTGTTAACTTCAGATGCAAAAGGAAGAATAGAACTTTGTCGTTTCTTCAGAAATGAAATTTCAGAATCAAATTCCGCATCGCTAAAATCACTTCTAAGAGACATCAGGCTCTGCAAATTACCGTGATGCTGCGATATAATCCAATATCCGACAATGCTCCAAAATTGTTCTTGCATAAAATATTTAGACAAACAATAGAATGCACCAAATCGGGAATGTGATTTCAGATTATAATTTACATTTGGACGATCGAGCAGATAATCCTGAAAGTATTGAGTATATTTTCCCAAATCGTGAAATGTTGCAATATTTTCAAGAACTTCTTTTTTATCTGCAAAGATGCCGGAATATTTTAATCTGTTTTGAAATTGCCGTCTAACATTTTCCAAATGATCTTTTAATAGTTTTGATCCAATTCTTCCTTGTGAGGTATCTTTAGCATGCGAAAAAAATTCCATCACTTCATAAATTGAATATGACTCTTCGCTTCTCCTTCCATAAGCTCCACAATATTTGCCGATTCCTTCAATCGGGCCTTTAATTGTGATGCTGAAACTGAAAACAACATCCGGTTCATTTTTTGCAGCTCCCGGTTGTAGTTTGCCACAAAATCAGCAGGCATTAATTCTTCTTCAACAATACTTATACGTCCTCCATTTTCCTTTAGAAGTTCTATTTCCAGTATATCGTCAGAATTGATTGCACTGTCGAAATATTCAAACTTATTCGAAACTTTCCGCTCAGTGGCGTCATATTCCTGATAGTTCGACAAACTTGCATTGAAACTGGCAGCGCCAAGCGTCAGGGCAAAATTATTTCCTTTCGTTTTGATTAGCTCTTTCAATCGGATGTAATCTTTTTCTCCAATATTTAAAGGGCGAAGAAATACCCGATAAGTAATTATTGAATTGTTTATGTTTTCTCCGGTAACAATTTCAAACGGTGTTTGAATGCGGCCTTTAATTCCCCTGAAGTCACTTAGTCCCAACACTCGCATTAAGTTAAGACGGTGAATTGTTTTCTTTGTTCTCGATAATAGGGCAATCCCAATATCAATGTTTTTAGAAGAGAACAATTCGTAGTACGAATCTTTGGGCAAACCACAAATAGCTGCAAGCATCCCCATAATAGTGGTACGAGGCGGAATGCTAAAGCTCAGTGCCGTATTGTTTGCATAATACTTGCGAAAATGAGCAATCTTACCGGAAATATCAAATGAGATAACTTCCATAATGAATTGATTTAATTGATTTTCAATTCAGGAAAATCTGCCGACTTGTAGATAATCACTTCTTTAATGGGTTTACCTTCACCTTTATTCTCGTTGATTATTTTAGCGAAACCCGATACATCAATAATCAAATCATTGAATGTTCGTATCTGCTTAGCAGGAATATCTTCTTTGTAAGAAATCTTAATTGCATTCCTCAAATCGCCAAAGTGACCATTATTAAACCCTTCGTTGTAGATAATTTCAAAATAAAATTTCGGGTACTGGTTCATTTTCGACCGTGTAGGTTGCGATGGAATGCTTTCCCAGATTGCTTTACGGAATAACTTCTGGTCTTCTTCGGTTAATCCTGTTGTTTTTGCAGCGTATTTATTAATAGTTCCATTGAATGCCAGCAAGCTGTAATACACGCGGTAATCTTTTCCAAATGTACTGCTGTCATCATTCATTATAGTCACAATCGAGTTCGATTCAACCAATTCTACTTGATTTAAGGAATAACCCCAGTTCATTTGAATCGCACCGGTATAAGCTTTAGTGAATCCTCCCACGGCAAATGCGCTCCCAAACATTCGGATATCAATGAATTTGCTTTTTACAAGTTGAGATAGAATGTAGTAATTAAGTTTATTGTTTTTTTTGTTTTGTAACAATTTAAGAATGGTGTCTTTATCTGTTTTTTCAGAAACAATGTTGTTGAAATCAGTTATTAACTCTGGTTGCTCTTGAAATAACGCGATACGTTCATTTTCATTTGATAAGATTCGTTCAATAACAAATTCCAGCCTTTTATCAGATGCGACTTTGCTGTCACCTTCCATATCAACAAAAATTTCTTGTCCCTGGTCTTTCAGGTAATCGCGAATAAATCTCTTTACACGAGTATCGGTGACAAGGTTCGTGTTGGTATCATAGTCCATACGGGGTTTGTTTTCCTGATCGGGATCGCCGTTTGGATTGCATAATGTAGCATCGTACAAAAATATAAAATCAGAATTGTGATTTACTGTTGTCATGATTATATGTATTATTAGTTATTGTCAAAATAAAGAGAAAAGCCAGAAAGAATATAGAAGACACTTTCCTGAGGAGACAAAATCCATAGTCTTTCGTCGGCAGGAAAACCATGAGAAAACATCTTTGAATAATAATTTATTTCATTAACGATTTTATATTGTGTGGATAGTTCAAAAACATCAACATATAATCGCTGTATTTTGGAATAATCCATTCCATTGTAATTGATTTTATTCAAAACAGGCTTTTGCTTATGCCCTTTTTTATACTGGGCTGTTCCTACTTTGTTGATTATCCGTCCAAGCCAGTACAATGCTTGTTGTTGATGAGAATAACCCATATTGATAAAAAACCGTTGTAGCTTGTCGCTACTTTCAGGAGCTTCCTGAGATAATTTTTCATTTTCTCCCATGTCAGTAAGATTTAATGATTTTAAAAGGTTGAGTAAAAAGAGATATTTTATCACACTATCCCGAATGGCGAAGTCAAAACTTTCGGGTTTAAAAGTAATGTTTGAATACGAATGGTAACGATTATAATAATGACAAAGAATAAGTTCAGTAAAATGGATAAACACTTTTTCCCTCTGTACTTTTCTTTGTTCGAGTATTTGCGATAATATTTTCAGCGCGTCATTTTTTTGTTCATGGTCTTTTCGGATAGGGATAGCAAAATAAATAGCCGAAAGATTTAACCGTCTCTGGTTGAAATAGTTTGAAATTAAATCCGATTGTTCTTTTTCTTTCCAAACAATATTGTGAAACCATATATTGCTAACATTCTTGATGTGATTGATTACTTTTACGCTGTTGCCATTGCTGGCATAAGCAATGTAATTAACCCAATATAATGAGCTCTCAGATTCTATTCCAAGCGCTTCAATGGTGCTGTCTAATTGTTTTGTAGAGAATACCCATTCGCTTATTTTTTGAATGTGGTCAAGTTCAAATTTGATATCAACATTTTCCGGATCAGGAAAAACAGGAATGAAATAATGCTCGATATTCGCAATCCGTACTGAGCAGCGTTGATTGTTCAATTTGCCCCTGATGTAATTTGACCCATTTTGTAGAGCCTTCTGCACTTCTGAGTTAATTTGATAATTTTTGGGGAAAGCTTTACTGTTAAAATTACTTGCATAGTTAATAGTAGTAGTAACAAATAATTTATTCAAATCTTCCCGATCGGAGAAAGAAGGCAATGTCACATTTTTGCTTTTCTTTCCCGTCACATAACAAAGCGATTCAGAATCATCTTTCTTCAGTACAGAATTCTTCAAGAAATTATTTTTCACATAAAAATCATAGCCATCAAGTTGACACAATAATGTTGGCTCGCTTATTTCAAGAGCCTCAGCCTTGATTGCGATAGTTAGCATTACTACTTTATGATTTTTTGATAACGATATTTTTTTTGAAATGAATTCGCTTTCCAACACGTCTATCCCTGTTGTTTCTTCTTCTATTGGCACATTTCTCAAAGAATAACAAGCATCCAAGGCTTTATAGAAAACAGTTTCTTTTGCCCCCGGGTATGATTTCAGGAGGCTCTTCTGGAAAAGTCCTTGTCCAGTATCTTCTTCAGGCTTACCAAAAATACTTTTTTGTAAAATAGGTAGCTTTTTAGGATAAGAGCAGGTTACCATCCACGGATCACCTCTTCTTCCCCAAAGTTCGCTGTTGATATTTCTGTATTTTACTGGCGAAGACTCTACTCCAAAAGCATAGATATCATTCCCAACATGAATTGTTTGTTTATCAATATCAAATGTCGCTACCAATACATAATTAGTTATTGGCTCTCCATCCTTTGTTTGCTCTTCAAATTTAGGAATCTCAACTAGATTATCCCACTCCCCTTGCTGTTGGGCAACCTCATTTCCAATGGCAATTAAAGTATTTAGCATAATCTGTATTTAAATATTTAGTCTTATGTTATTTTCTTTTTTATTTTCATCCAAAATTAATCCTTCTCACTCCACCTTTTGTGGACTCTCATATAAATGTTTGCATTTATTTATTTTTTTTATCACAAATTTTCTGAATTCGTCATCTCTTCTGAGGCGGATATCACCGATCATACCTAGAACAAATCGTCCTGGTCCTTCGTATTTGGCGACCGGAGCTTTAAGCAGAAAGCGATTTTTGACGATTATAGTGATGTATTTTTCGGCTAAAGGGTATTCTTCAATCAACAGGTTTTTTGCCCGAACATTAAGTTCAAACTCTACTTCTTTATTTAACTCTCCGGTATTGCGGAAAACATCTACCGGTGTGGAGTGGTGCAATCGCTCAAACTCCCAACCAAATGGAGTCCCAAGCACATCTTCAATCCGGCAGACTTTAAACTGTCGATTTTTCTTTATATCGGTATCGAAAGCCCATAAAAGGTTAAAATCGTCTTTAAACTCAAAAGGCTCCACCTGCCTATTGCGGATGGTTTGGCTGTTTCCCGAAGAATAATTTATCAACAACACCTGTTTTTTATTTTTTATGGCTTTGTTCAGAACAGATATGATTTCCGGTTTTTCTTTTTTTAAGTAGACTTCAATAGCTTTATCTTGATTAAGAAAGGCAATTAATTTTTGTTTTAAACGCAAAGCAGGTTGAATATTTCCCTGAATAGAATCGATACTTTTGGCTAGGATGAATGCTTCTTCTTCAGTAAAGTGCAAAAGATTAGCCAACAAATGAACCGGTTTATCTTCTGGTTCAATCCAGTATTTCCCTTCTTTTTGATGTAAGTTGAAACCAATGTATCTCAGTTCATTGCAATAATTATAAAAAGCGGAATTCTTTATACTAAGAAAATCCGTACATTCTTTTCTTGTTTTTGGATAGCTTCCCAAAATAAATAGTAACAGGCGTAATAATCTGAATGTTTTATTTTCCTGTGGCATAGTTTAATTTTAATTTTAAACATAAGCTTTTAATATATAAATTTTCAAAGACATTTACAACATTTGTGAAAAATCTTTAATAAATTAGAATATCAGGATATGTTTTTACAATAGTTTTTCATTGATAATCTTAACCATTTTCTATGCTTCGCCGGACTATTCCGTTTCAGTCTCATAATGTTTCAATTTCCATTGGACAGCCGGTAATTTTTGTACATTTTTAACAGTGAATGTAAGATAATTAAACAGCATTATAATTTACAGTTTACGGGAATCACTCAGGATACTATTAGCACATCGAATTCAGAAAGCTTCAGATTAAAAATATTGAATCAATATTAAGCGAAGAGAAAAAAGAAATTATTACAGAGTCGGATAAGATACATTTAACTTCCTCTGAGAAGTTTGAACCATATAGGGGTGATTATCGATTTCTGCAATATTGCTGTTCAGTTTTTTGAGGGGGTGTATAATTTTCATTTCATCGAACTTTCAAAAACCAGGCCGGCAATAAACTTTGCAAAATCATCGATTTCCTGGTTTATGCTGGCTTTTTCCAGCGCAGCAAGATAATCAATTAATTACTTTGAATTCATTCCCGTTCATTTTCTTTCTTATATTTTCTGACCAAAGGTAAGCTTCCGGTATTTCACCTATAAATCTTATATCAACGGATGGCAGCAATGCCGGCAACTGATATACATCGGTTACCTGCAGACAGTTGAGCATTTCAATAGCTGGACCTGTGCCATCGGGGCGACTGGTAGTATCCTGACTTTCAGGAGGATTTTTCAGAAGCAGTGTGTGGCAATTACCGTCAAGTAAAGAGGCATATAAAGCAATAACTCCCATATTATCTTGCGCAGCTATACCAATTTTACTAACCCCATCCAGCGTACGGCAAAATTCCAGGCAGCGCAGCAGGTCGTATACCTGCATGGAAGCGATAGTCCTGCCGGTCCATGCAGAGGCGCGGCGAACATGCCACTGCAGGTCCGGATGCCATGCTGTTTCACCTACTCCGCGAACTTCCAGAAAAGCAACATTCCATTCTTCTTCCAGATAATCGGAAATAAATTTTTCACTTTCCCCTCTTTTTTCCGACCTGTTTCTTAAAACAATCATAAGTGGCTTGTTTTCATACGGGGGATAATTCCACCGGATATTCATTTTCAATCGCCAGCCCTCTTCCGTTACAAAGCTGTAAGTATCAATTCCGGATTTAGCCCTGTCAGTTGTGTGAAATACATGTTGTGCTGAAAAATCAGCTTTTTCAGTTGGAAATGCCCTGAAAGTTTTTTCTCTGAGAAAAGTTATAACCGAATTTTTTAAAGCTGTTAGTTCTTTTTGATTATTGATATCAGGAGGAGCTGCAAGTCTGACAAAAGAATCCTGGATATATTTGGTGTGATCATCTGCAGGGGGACCATCAATATACACTTGTAATTCTTCTGCCGGCAAATTAACTTCCGGCGATGTATCAATGTCCCCCGCTTCTTCAGGTGAGACATCTTTATCCATAAGTTCATTTATGAAGAATGAAAAGATGGTTTTTCTTGAAACCGGCTGATAACCATGTCCGCCGGGATACTCTATAAACCGGTTGTTTTCAGTATTTCCATAAAGTCCGTATATTTTGTACAAATCATTATGTATTTGCCGGACCGATTCTATCTGATTTAATCCGTCGCCGTCTGACTGTGCAACTAAAAGCGGCCTTGGAGCTATAAGTGCCCCTATATCCTGAAAATCGCATTCATAAGTATTCACAGGCATCATGCAGTCGCAATGCCCGTCTATCGTCCGTGTAAGTAAATGTGCCTTAAGTGTACTGGCTCCACAGGAGGGTGCTGTAGCTTTCACCCGGGAATCTATAGCCGGTATAAACCAGCTTTGTGCTCCGCCACCGGAATTTCCCGTAACTCCGATTCGCTCTTTATCTACCTCGGGTCTGGCTGCAAGAAGATCGATGCCCCGAATACCGTTCCAGACTTCCACGCCACCCGGATTATAACCACGGCTGTACCAGTTGAACCAACCGTTGGCATAGCAACCATGATGTTCACCTCTTACTTCTCCGTTCTGAATGGTTTCTATAATCAGACAAACAAAGCCAAGCTGAGCAAATTTACGCGGATGATCCTGGTAATAGACTTTTTGTGTACGTGAATGTCCGCAAACATATAGAATTGCCGGACGCGGCTCTTTAATATTGTCAGGAATATAGAGGTTAGCAGGTACATACAAATCCGGCAATGACTCGTAATAAAGTTTTTCAATCCTGTATCCATCCTTTTGAATTACACCCGTAACCTTAACATTTAAGTCCGGCCTGGTACCCTCCAGCGGCACATCCTGCATTCCCAGCATTTCCACTAATTGTCTGTGTTTAACAGGCCTTATTTTCTTCCAATCATCCAGTGAATTTAAATCTTCTAATCTGCTGTCAGTAATTTTTGCCGCTTCCTTCATCAGGTAATACCGGATGTTATTCATCTGATCTGTTAAAGGTTCTGTTTGCACAGGAATTTCCTGTGCATTTGAATGCAATAACGAAAAAGCAATAAGTATTACCACTAAACTCAAGTGCTTTTTGACAAGGGTTTGTTTCATAAATGATAAAAAATTTGATTTCATAGTCTTAGAAATTTTAATATAGCTTTAAAAAATCCGGATATCTGTTTCAATTTAGATTATTTCAATCCCATACCATCCTCACCTCCTTCAATCATCCGTGCCAACCACTTTCAGTTTAGATTATTTCAATCCCATACTTTTAATATATTCTTTCCTTTTTCAACTTTTTCAAAAGGACCCGGAACCGGATTTTTTAGATTTCTTTTATTTCCGAAGAAATCTTTGTCTGTTGATGCAGAAGACCCATCCGGATTGGTATATGCTTGTCCGGGTATTTTTGCTTTTCCCAGCAACTCAGTCGTTACCAGCCGGTTTTTCATTTTCAAAATTTGTTTGTCGAAGTTAATTGTCAGAAAAATTCC
>CAZTAL010000083.1:0-44388 GCA_964611525.1 uncultured Prolixibacteraceae bacterium | reverse complement strand
TGACTGCGTTATGCTTGCCCTCAAAATGGTCATTTACGATTAGTAAACTCACATTTTTCAGGCTTCGCAAGCCTTGTCGGCGAACTTTCTATTCCAGACTCTTTACTTCATGGCCAGTACCTTATTACATTGTTTTTACTTCAGATACTAATTTTTGAAGTGAGTTTTTAGCATCACCAAACAGCATACGGGTTTTATCATTAAAGAATAGTGAATTTTCAATTCCTGCATAACCTTTTCCCATGCCCCTTTTCATTATGATGATATTTTTAGCCATGTGAGCATTAATAATCGGCATGCCGTATATCGGACTGGAAGGATCGTTATATGCGGCAGGATTAACAACATCATTAGCCCCAATTACAATAGCTACGTCAATATTGGGCATATCAGGATTTATATCGTCCATTTCCACCAGTTTCTCATATGGCACATCAGCTTCTGCAAGTAAAACATTCATATGACCTGGCATACGACCAGCAACAGGATGTATAGCATATTTTAGTTCAACGCCTTTTTCCTCCAGCAATTCGTCCAGTTCGTGGGCAATGTGTTGGGCCTGTGCAACTGCCAGTCCGTAGCCTGGAATAATAACTATTCTCTGGGAATATGACAGCAATACAGCAGCATCGCTGACTGTGATTTCTTTAATATTTCCCTGCTGGCCTTCAGCAGCAGAAGCGCCGCCTCCAAAAGCCCCTATTATAACATTAATGAGAGAGCGATTCATAGCTTTGCACATCAAAATTGTAAGAATCGTACCTGCTGATCCTACGAGGATACCTCCAAGAATCATTGCCTGATTGTTATATATAAATCCTGCCATGGCAGCAGCAATACCGGTAAAAGAGTTCAGCAGGGAAATTACTACGGGCATATCGGCTCCGCCTATGGGCATTACAAACATTATTCCGTATAAAAGAGATATGGCAAGCAGTATATAAATAGCCCAGACCATTTCAGATGGTGGAGTTGATGTAAATATTAGAAATGCTCCTAGTCCGAAAGTAATAACCAGCAACAAGAGGTTTAGATAAGTCATAAAAGGCTTCATAATGTCGCCTATCTTGCCGTCAAGTTTTCCGTAGGCAATCATGCTACCGCTAAAGGCAATAGAACCTATTATTAATCCCAGAACGGTAACAAGTATTGACCCCGTATCTCCTGCAACTGCGTTTGGGTATTCCAGTAATGCTACCAGAGCTGATGCAGCTCCTCCCGTGGCATTATAGAAAGAAACGAGTTGCGGCATAGCTGTCATTTTTACCCGTCTTGCTATTGTCCAGCCAATTGCTGCGCCAACTCCTATTGCAGCAAGAATGATCCAAACATTCGTGAGGGATATTCCCAGTCCCTCCGCATTCCTATGTAGTAAAATTGTTGTAAACATTGCCAGTCCCATGCCTGCTGCAGCCCAGAGATTACCTCTGCGGGCAGTTTCAGGATGAGAAAGTAATTTTAAACCAAAAACAAATAAAAGAGCGGCAATTAGGTAGCTCAGTTCAAGCAAAGCATCACCTGTTGTAAATTTTGTTCCGTTTATTATTCCTAATACTTTATCCATGATTACCTACTTTTTTTCTTTTTAAACATTTCAAGCATCCTGTCTGTAACAGCAAAGCCGCCTACTACATTTAGGGTTCCGAAAATCAATGCCAACACACCAAGTACCAGATCCAGTGAAAATGATGATAAATCAGCATGACCTACCAGTATGATGCCTCCTATTATTATCACACCGCTGATTGCATTGGCTCCTGACATCAGAGGTGTATGGAGCACAGCAGGTACATTTGAGATTACTTCGATTCCCAAAAAAATGGATAAAGCTATTATAAAAATGGCTTCTTTATATTCAAAGAAATATATCAGAATTTGTTCCATGGTTGGGTTTTATTTATTTTCATTTTTTAATTTAATCTGTTCATTAAAGATTTCTCCGTTGTGGGTGGTGCAGGTATTTTTAACAATATCGTCTTCAAAATTGAGATTTAATCCCCCTTCTTTATCAATAATAAGCTTGAGAAAATTCAGTACGTTTTTGCCAAACATTCTGCTTGCATCTATCGGTGTTTGAGCAGGGTAGTTTGATTGTCCTATTATTGTTATACCATTATGAACCACAACTTCATTGTTTTTTGTCATCTCACAATTACCACCGCTGGAAGCGGCCAGGTCTATAATTACAGATCCCGGTTTCATTTTATCTAATGTTTGCAGGGGGATTAGCAATGGGGCTTTCTTTCCGGGAATTTGTGCTGTGCATATAATCACATCTGACTTAATTGCCTGGTTGTTAATTGCTTCTTGTTGCTTCTTTTTATATTCCTCAGTTTGCTCGACAGCGTAACCACCGGCATCTTTATCTTCAATGGCTCCTTCCACTTCTACAAATTTCCCTCCAAGGCTTTTTACTTCTTCTTTAACGGCTGAGCGAACATCGAAAACGTATACCTGGGCACCTAAACGGCGTGCTGTGGCGATAGCCTGTAATCCTGCCACTCCAGCACCAAGTATAAGTACGGTGGCCGGACGAATTGTTCCGGCGGCGGTCATGAACATAGGGAAAAAGACGGGCAGGCGCAGCGCAGCTTCCAATACCGCTTTATATCCCGCTACAGTTGCCATGGATGATAAAATATCCATCGACTGTGCCCGTGTAGTACGTGGAATGGAGTTGAGACTGAATGACGTAACTTTTTTATTAAGGAATGTATTTACAATGCCGGTTTCCCGTAAGGGATCGAATAAGCTGATCCAAACCTGGCCTTCTTTCAGTTGTTTTGTAGTTTCTTCTTCCGGTGATTGTATCTGAATTATTACTTCCGCCTCACTTAATATGTCAGTGCGGGATTTGATCTTGGCACCGGCCTCCTCGTAATCGCTATCTTTAGAAAATGATTTTTCACCTGCTGATTGTTCAACTAAAATTTCTACTTTCAAATCTTTAAGATTTTTTACAATCTCAGGTAATAAAGCTATACGGGTTTCGGTACCATATTCTTTTAATAAGCCAAGAATCATATGCTTTGCGATTTTAATGAAAGTTGCAAAGCTAATAATTTATATTTACCGTTAACGTTAACGGTAATTTTTTTTTAACATGTTTTTAAATTTTGATAAAAATTTCAGAGTATAGTTTCCAAAGGTGCTTTTTTATCAGAGAATAGTTTATAGAGGTGTTTCTTTTACCAGAGTATAGTTTTACAAGGTATCTATTTTACCAGAGCATAGTCCCTAAAGTCTTTCTTTTACCAGCCGGGAACAAAGTTAATTCCAAAGACTCCGTTACTCCAGCCTCCGTTTTGGAAGGGGATAGCATAATACAATTCTACAATAAGATATCCCATGACATTGACTCTCAGTGATGAACCGGCACTGAATACAGGTATTCTTTCACTAAAAGAATTTTGTTGCCAAGCCAGTTTTATTTGATCCCATTTATTCCATGCCAAACCGCTGTCGAAAAAGATATTTAAATCGGTTAGAAAGTATTTCGACCCGATTAAAGCAAGGCTCTTTGGTCCTGAAAGGGGAAACCTGAGTTCAGCATTACCTACAAAGGCTTTAGATCCGCTTAAAAGAGAGTAATTATATGAATTAAGTCTCATATTATTCATATTGTTATTGTAAAATGAAATATCTTCATACCCCCTTACTAACCATGGGTAACCTATATATATGGGATATACAAGATTACTTTCGGAAGATTTACCATACCGGCCGTAATGGTAAAGACGAAAAGCAAAAGTAAAAGGATTTATAAAATAATATTTTCTGTAGTCAATCAGTCCGGTAAAAAAATTTACGGTGCCAAAATATTTTTCTATCTGATACCTTGCGCGGCCGCCCCTCATAGGAGAGGTCATGCCAAAATATGAGTTATCCTGTACAAATGCGATATCTATTTTTTGATAATTGCTACCTTCGGGGGCAGATAATTTTTTTTTATCATAACCAATATATGATCCGTATTCATCATAATACATATTGTATCGCTCAATACGGTAATAATACCATGCTGAGGACAAGCCCGCTTCAATCCTCCTTGTTTGAGAAAATGCACGATAGGTAAACAATGAAATGTTATCCTCGAACATTCTCCAATAATCCATTTGCATATTTATAACAGGCAGCTTAATTTTTTCATCTTCATTATTAAAGGTCAATGTATCTAAAAAGTAAGCTAGCTCTCCTGATCTGTAAGGGATATGAGATACATAGGCTCCCCAGTTAAATTTTTTGGTATTGTTAATATAGGCAATTTGACCTCCGAAATCATATATTTCTCCGTTAAGTGCCAGGACAGAATAGAGTTGATTATTCCCTACTATATCGCTGAAGATCATTGTCACACTACCTGACATATTATTTGTACTGTATCTGCCGGTAGAAACTCCAATTCCTGCTGTGTTAGAAATATAATCCAGTTTAAATTTGGGTTTATAAGGAACTTTCTCAATAGAATCAGGGGAAATGATTGTCTCTTTAAAATTACGGTTGTATAGTGCCGAATCAACAACATTAATATAATAATGATTGAGCGGAGGTAAAGTTCCCGGTTCAAAGTCAACAGAAGTTTTATCTACCTGTTTATATTGGAAATCGCTGTTCTTTGCGGTATAAATTTCATATTTGTTATTGTAATAATGTGTGTAGGCTATTAAATCATTCAAACGAGAGGTGCTAATTGCAGGGGAATAGGGGGTCAGACCGCTTATTCCTGTATTGTATTCAGTTATCCTGTAAACAATTTGTGAATCCGTTTTATAACAGTATAAATTTCTGAAACCGTCAGCATTTGATAAAAAGTAAATTGAATTGCCCTTGCTTGCAAACTGTGGATTTAAATTATCAGCACCGGGAAAAACATCTAGCCTCTTTATTTTTTTTGTCCGTATATCAATGATATAAAGATCAAAACTATATTTTTTTTTATTATTTTCAGCATTAAATTTTTCAGTAGAAAAGACTATATAATTTCCATCGGGTGACCATGAGGGATGAATGTTGGAAACAAAATCATCTGTTAATTTGATTATACTTTTCGTTTCCAGATCATAAAGATATAAATCGCCTATTCCATTTACCAGTCCGGAAAAAACAAAATACCTTCCGTCGGGAGACCATTGGGGATTTGAAAAAGATGCAATCCCTTCAAATTCTATCTCCTCAATAATTCTGGAACGGTCGACATCAACAATAACCAGCATATTTTTTCCTTTTTGGAATACAACAAAAGCGAATTTTTTACTGTCGGGCGACCATGTACCTGAAGATTCGATAAAACTGAAATCATCTATTTCATGATTGCGTGTAACACTGGATATTTTTTTTATTATTTTCCCCGTTTTTGTATCTGCCAAATATAAATCGAGGGTGAAAACGCTTTTTTGGGAAAAAAATGCCAGATACCTGCCATCAGGACTTAAAGAAGGCGATAAATTCATTCTTCCTGTGTTTTTCGCTGAAATTATTTTTTTCCCGGCAATATATTCAGAAGAATCTTTCAGGTATTTATTGTAATGAGTCTCCATTGAATTTTTCCATAATCCTGATAGTGTTTTAGATTCAAATCCCAATAGAGTATCTAGTGCTTTATCGAGTCCGTAATGAGCAGTTTTTTCAAAAATAGGGACAATCAGAGTATCACCCCATGTTTTTCCAATCATTGCCCAAAATGCATGTCCGTAACGGTAAGGGAAATATTTTGATTCGGTTGATAATTGTTTTAATGTGGGAAAGTCATCATTTATCAAAGCATCTCTCATCCACATTGCTGTATTGGGATCCACGCTGCCGATAGAAAAATATTCAGCCATTCCTTCAATCATCCATAACGGAATGTTATTAATATTATAATTGGACGTTGAATCGGTTCTCAGTAACTTATTGAACTGAAATGCATGGACTAATTCATGTCCCAAAACATGATCCGTCTGTGCCAGTGTCGGGGCAACAGGCATTATTACCCTGTTTTTAAGAGCTTCGGTAACTCCTCCGGTGGATGTGCCTATTTGTCCTTGTATTGCATTGGTTTGCTGGAAATCGGAATGGGTAGAATAAAGTATTAACGGGTTATTATTACTGAATGTATCTTTAAATATTTTCTGGTGCATTGAATACCATTCTTCTGACCATTGCGCAAAATTGTTTATCAGGGTATCATTGTCAAGATAGGTATAGATATCAAAGTTGGGGGTCTTTATTACATCAAATTCAAAAGATTTATAAGTAGGCTTATTCCGGCCGAAATACTGAGATTTAGCATAAGCCGGGAATAACAGAAATGTTATTATAGTCAGTAATATTAACCTTATAAACGGAGTTTTCATATGTCAGCCCTCCTGTTTGGCTGTCTGTCCGACTGCCACTATTTGGTGAACAGACAGGTTAAATAAAACTGTCAAAAAATTGTTTAATATAAGATTAGTCTAGTCTAAAAAGTTGCTTCACGCCTTTTTTAGGTAAATCAGCAAAATTCATAAAACTGTTTTTCAATTATATACAAAATACACAAAAATTTTATAAATAAATATTTTAGTTTTTATATAAATTCATTAAGATGGTTTTCAAAATTTGTGCCAAAAGGAATTAATTCTCATATCTTTAGTCCTTCCATTAATTTGATGTAAAGTTTAATTCCTTCAATTATTTCGCTTTTATGGATATATTCATCTGCTGTGTGGGAGCGCGCGGAATCGCCTGGTCCCATCTTTACAGAAGGGAAAGGTATTATTGCCTGGTCTGAAGTTGTAGGAGACCCGAATATTTTTATTCCAATCTCCTGTGCCCTGATAACAAAAGGATGGTCAGTCTGTATTCCCGAAGAATTTAAGTGGTATGAAAACGGTTTAACTTCAGACCTCATGATCTTTTGAATGATTGAACAGGCTTTTTTATTAGTATAGTATTCATTGGTACGGACATCCACTACAAAATGACATTCATCGGGTATAACATTATGTTGCTCACCTGCCTCGATTTGGGTAACTGTCATTTTTACAGATCCCAGCAATTCTGATTTCTTTTCAAATTTATAATTTCGTAATATTTGTATGTCATCGATTGCTTTATATAATGCATTTTCTCCCTCATTACGTGCTGCATGTCCCGACCTTCCATAAGCATAACAATCAAGTACCAGCAATCCTTTCTCTGCTATGGCAAGATTCATTAGAGTGGGCTCACCCACAATGGCAAAAGATATGGGCGTTATTTCCGGAAGTACAATTTCTAGTCCTTGTCTGCCTGATATCTCCTCCTCTGCAGTAGCTGCAAATATCAAATTAAAGGACAGATTTTTTTTTTCGTAAAAATGGTTAAAAACTGCTAGTAGTGTTATTAAGGGGCCACCGGCGTCGTTACTGCCCAATCCGAAGAGTTTGTCTCCTTTTTCTATAGGAGTAAAAGGATCGAGTTTATATCCCTTTGCGGGTCTTACAGTATCGATATGAGAGTTCAGCAGGATTGTCGGCTTGCTTATTGTGAAATATTTACTTTTTACCCATGTATTATTTTTCTTAACATGAAAAGGGATATTTTTTTCTTGCAAAAATTGACGGATAATCCCTGCCGCCTTATCTTCCTCCTTGCTAAAAGATGGAGTGGAAATTAATTTTTTAAGTAATTCTATATATTTATTCATTTTCTTAACAGTTCGTGCAGTACAAATGTTGTAAAAAAAATAATATTTTGAAGGGTAATATGTGGTATTTGTAAGAATTTAAAATTTTTATTGACCTTTGACAGAAAATTTTAATTTTGTACAAAAAAATAATTAAAACATGAAATGGCATATTCTTTTATTAATAGCAATTATTGTCAGTACTTTAGGATTGAGAGCCCACAATGTCACATCAGAAAAAAAAGATTCAATCATATTTAATAAGCTGGAGCATGATTATGGCACAATTGAAAGAGGGAGTGACGGGAATTGCGAATTTATATTTACAAATAAAGGCCAATCTCCCCTAATTTTGAACAATGTACGCGCCTCATGCGGGTGTACTATTCCTCAATGGCCGCGAGAACCCATTCCCCCGGGTGAACAAGGCGTCATAAAAGTTCAATATAATACAAGAATTCCAGGAGCATTTAATAAGTCGGTTATTGTTAATTCAAATGCGGCTAATAATAGTGTCAGGCTGACTATAAAAGGAAAGGTCATGAAGAAATAATGTAATAATACATTTGATTGTTATTAATTTAGTAAAAATTTTTTAACATACCTGACCACTGCGTTTTTGCAAAAATTTTATATGAACATATTATTAGATATCATTTTTATACTTGTTTCGGGAATTCTCTTTACTTTTGCGGGTGAAAATAATATTTATGGGAAGAATATTAGCTATAGATTATGGTAAAAAAAGAGTAGGTCTGGCTGTATCAGATCCGGGGAAAATTATTGCAAATCAGTTAAAGACTGTGCCTGCAAATGAATTATGGAATTTTCTCAGGAACTATTTTATGACAGAGCAAGTGGACGAAGTAGTAATTGGTTACCCCAGGAAAATGAACAATCATGCTTCTGGAGCTGTTTCATATATAAATCCATTTATAAGAAAATTTAGAAAAGAATATCCTGATATGCGCGTTGAACTGGCGGACGAAAGATTCACTTCTAAACTGGCATTTCAGGCTATGATAGATGGGGGATTAAAAAAAAAGACACGACAGGAAAAAGCAAGAGTTGATGCTATAAGCGCAACTATTATCCTGCAAAGTTTCATGGAACAGAAAAGATACAGATGATACATAATTGTTTTACGGAAAATTAAAAACAGGTTGTTTCGTAATAATGCCTAAGTGCGTTGCTTGAAATTTTTTCTGTATAGCAGTAAAAAAATAGAAAAATGATATATCCGATTATTATATATGGAGATCCGGTGCTTAGGAAGAAAGCAGAACCTATAAAAAAGAGTCATCCGGGGCTTGAAAAGATACTTGAAAATATGTGGGAAACCATGTATAGTTCTGATGGTGCCGGATTAGCTGCACCGCAGGCAGGAATGTCCATCAGGTTATTTGTTGTTGATGGCACCTACGCAGGGGACGAAGAACCGGGAATGAAGGATTTCAAAAAGGTGTTTATTAATCCGGAAATAATTGAAAAATCAGGTGAATCATGGATCATGAATGAAGGTTGCCTCAGTCTGCCGGAGATCAGGGAGGATGTTGAACGGCGGGATGTTGTGAGGGTTAAATATTTTGATGAAAATTTTGAGATGCATGATGAAATATTTAAAGGTTATGCAGGGAGGGTTATACAGCATGAATATGACCATCTTGAAGGAATACTTTTTATTGATCATATCTCCCAATTGAGAAAACGACTTATTAAGAATAAGTTGCGTGCTATAATCAATGGCAAAGTGACCCCCCCTTACCGGATAAAAACATTGGTAAGATAAGAATAACCTGTAATTAAACATTATTCAGACAATAAAATAAAATATTACTTCCGAGCCCCTTGACATTGAAAAAAATAGTTCAGAAAATACCCTTTTTGCGTATCTTGATTGCCTTGGTAATTGGTATTTACGTTGGTTCGATAATTGATACAGGCTATTGGTTATCATGGCTTTTATCTTTTGTCCTGTTATCATTACTTATTTTTTTGAGAAGTTATTACAATTATTATTTTGCCCCATTATTTGGAGTATTATTAACATTAATCTTTATTATTACCGGTATAACCATATATGAATTTTATAACAGGAAACCGGTTTTTTATAGTGAAGGAGTATATTGTGCTGTTGTAAAAGAAATTCCACGGGTACGGGAAAATTTCTGCCAGACTTTGCTGCAGGCAGAGGCATTTTATAGTGGTGATTCAGTTTTCAGGACTAATGAAAAAATTATGGCCTGGTTTGAAAATAGTGAAGAGGCCGGGTGTCTGGTACCGGGTGAAAAAATGTATTTTCAGAAGGCCCCACAGTTCATATCTAATTATAATAATCCTTTTGAATTTGATTATAAACGATATTTGAACAGGAGAAAAATATATAGGCAGGTTTACCTGAAATCTAACAAATGGATTAAGTGTGATGAGGAAATCTCGTTAACCCCTTTTGAATTTGCACAGAGATTTCGCATGAAATTCCTTAGAGTATACAAGGATGCCAATTTGGGCGATAGAGAGTGCCATATATTGTCTGCTCTCACACTGGGATATAAACGTGAACTTGAGCCGGAAACAAAGAGCATTTTTGCATCAGCCGGTGCAATGCATGTTCTTGCTGTATCAGGTCTCCATGTGGGTATTATATTTATGATGATCGCATATTGTTTTGGATTTATGAAAAAGAACAAAGCGGGAAGATATGTTTTTTTAATTCTTGTTATTTGTGTATTATGGATATATACCCTGATTACCGGTCTGTCACCCTCTGTTTGCAGGGCTTCTTTAATGTTTTCCTTGGTAGCTCTCGGGAATAATCTAAAGCGTTATTCGAATATATACAATACATTAGCTGCTTCGGCATTCTTCCTTTTGTTGATTAATCCGAATAATCTGTTTGATGTTGGGTTTCAGTTATCCTTTTTGGCAGTCTTTGGTATTGTATTTTTACAACCCCGTTTTGAAAAGTTGATTGATTGCAAATTCCGTCCTATTAAATATTTATTGGGTATAATAACAGTATCAGTGGCGGTGCAGCTGACAACCTTTCCCATTTCAATTTATTATTTTAATCAGTTCCCTTTATATTTTTGGGTTTCCGGATTATTTATAATTCCTTTGGTGACAATTATTATACCTTTAGGATTTTTGCTTCTTATATTTAACGGCATTCCTCTTTTTTACCGGTTATTATCCTTAGCGGCAGATTATATTATTAACTTAATTGTAAGTCTGTTGGAAACTATTGAAAAATTGCCGCTTTCAACAATAAATATTGCATTGTCCACTTCTCAGCTTCTCATAATTACCGGTATCATATTATCTTCATTCTTTTATATTCATACACGGTTGAAAATATATATAAAATCGACTTTAGCTTTATTGTTATTGAGTTTAATAATTTCTCTAACAGTTAAAATAAATAATTTGTCACGACATGAAATCATCGTTTATAATACTGATAAACTAATCGTTCATCTAATCTCAGGTAACAGAAATTATATTATATCAGAAGAAGAATTGCAGGAAGGGGGTTATTTACAGGACATAGTTAAGAACACAGTTATTAATTTAAGGTTGGATAAGCCATATTATCTGATCATGGATGATGAGTTTGAAGATGAATATATTTTTTTTAAGAGCAATATTTGTTTATTTGAAGGAAAAATTTTTCATATAGGTATTGCGGAACAAATTGTTTCTGATGTTATTAAGCCTGAAATAGTGATCGGCAATTATTATAATAGTCATTTTTCTGCTTCTCAAGGTTTTGTGCGTCTATTTATTACAAATCAAAAGAAAATGACAAACAGCCTGCAGGAAGGAATGGAAGTACATTATTTACAGGAGAAGGGCGCATATGTTGAAAAGTGGTAAATATATTAGTTATCTAATATTAAATGGATTAATTTTATACGAGGAAATAGCCACGTTTAATGGTAAATAAGATAGTATTATATTATTTTGCACTGAATTTTAAATAAGGTAGTTTTATAATGAAAATTGTAATTGCTGGTGCCGGAGAGGTTGGAACCCATCTGGCACGAATGCTGAGTAATGAAGACCATGATATTGTGTTGATGGACGATTCTCAGGAAGAGCTAATCAAAATAGGTAGTGAAGTTGATTTAATGACAATGGTTGGCTCGGCACATTCTTTTCACGACCTGAAACAAACCGGTCTGGCAAAGGCTAATCTTTTTATAGCCGTAACTCCTTTTGAGGAACGGAATGTGCTGGCATGTTCCATGGCTTCTTATCTGGGGGTGGAGCGTACAATTGCACGGATAAACAATTCAGAGTACCTGAATAAAAGGTATAAGGAAAAATTGTATAAATTGGGCATACATGAATTAATTTATCCCGAAAGTCTTGCAGCCAAAGAAATTGTAGCTTCGATTAAACAAACGGGTACCCGCCAGTTAATCGAATTTTCACAGGGAAAACTTTTATTGCTGGGGATTAAAGTCCGCAGTGATGCTCCTATTTTGAATATAACCTTTGAAGACCTTGCAAAGGAGAATGATCACATATTAGTTGTGGCTATTAACAGGGATAATGAAACTATAATTCCCAACGGATCTGATTGTATTAAAGATGGCGACATTGTTTTCTTCATTACAACACGAAAGGAACAGCAGCATCTTTTTGAACTTACTGCGAAGAAACTTTTTGAAGTAAAACAGATAATGTTTCTTGGAGGTAGCCGTATTGCCCAGAAAGCGATTGAAAAACTTGGCGACCAATACAGGATAAAAGTAATTGAAGAGAATCGTGAGAAATGTGAGCAGGTTGCCGAGATATCAAGTGATGCTCTGGTAATCAATGGGGATTGCCGGAATTTGAAATTACTGAAGGACGAGGGGCTGGAAAAAATGGATGCGATTGTGGCCACTACGGGAAATTCTGAAACAAACATATTGGGATGTCATCTGGCTAAAACCGTGGGAGTCAGAAGAACAATCGCTGAAGTCGAGAACCTGGCCTTTCGTAGTATCGCCGAAAATATGAATATCGGAAGTATTGTTAACAAAAAGTTAATTGCCGCTAGTTATATTTACCGCTTCACATTAAATGCAGCCATCTCGAAAGTGAAATGTCTGACAGCCTCTGACGCTGAAGTTTTCGAATTTATTGCCAGACCGGATACAAAAATAATTCAGAAACCGGTAAAGGATCTGGAATTTCCAAAGGAAGCTATAGTCGGCGGTATTATCAGGGGAGAGGATGGATACATAGCTCGCGGTGATACACAAATAGAGGTGGGTGACAAGGTAGTTGTTTTTACCCTTCCTTCGGGGATTAGAAAATTAGAGAAGTTTTTCAAATAATAAGGTCGGTAATTTCCATTTTAATGAATTTTAAGATCATTTTAAGGGCTCTTGGATTTTTGCTTTTTGTGGAAGGAATAGCAATGATATTGGCGCTCATTGTTTCACTGATTTATAATGAGTACGACCAGTATGCCTTTATGGTCTCAGCTGGTATTAATATTTTACTGGGTCTGTTGTTTGTTTTTCTCACATCACGTTCTAATAAGGATATTGGAAGAAGGGAAGGGTATGTTATTGTTTCTCTGGTATGGATAGTATTTTCATTTTCCGGAAGTCTGCCTTATATCATCAGCGGCGCTATACCAAATTTTACAAATGCATTTTTTGAAACTATCTCGGGATTTACAACCACCGGATCGTCTATTCTTTTGGATATTGAATCATTACCACATGGCATCTTGTTCTGGCGAAGTATTACTCAGTGGTTAGGGGGTATGGGGATTATTGTATTATCACTTGCAGTGTTGCCTGTATTTGGAATTGGGGGAATGCAGCTGTTCATGGCAGAAGTGCCGGGGCCTACACCAGACAAGATAAGTCCCCGTATCAGGCAAACTGCTAAAACATTGTGGTTTATTTATCTTGGATTTACTATTACGGAGACTTTTTTACTGTGGTTAGGAGGGATGAACCTGTTCGATGCTGTTTGTCATTCTTTTACTACCATGGCTACAGGGGGTTTTTCTACTAAACAGGATAGTATTGGGCATTGGTCCTCTCCGTTTGTTCAGTATGTTATTATTATTTTTATGTTTTTTGCCGGAACAAATTTTACACTTTCATATTTAGCCATCAAGGGGAAATTAAAAAGAATGTTTAAAGATGAAGAATATCGATATTACAGACTTTTTATATTACTTTTTACCCTTGTGATTTTTACAGGATTGTTGATAACTAACGGGCGTGGAATTGAAAAAGCATTCAGGGAATCATTATTTCAGGTGGTTTCTATTATGACAACAACAGGTTATGTAACAACTGATTATTTATTATGGCCACCTATTCTTATCATTATTATTTTTGCTTTATTCTTTTTTGGGGGATCGGCAGGTAGCACAGGTGGCAGTATTAAGATCATGCGTATCGTTTTATTGCTTAAAATTAGCTATTACGAACTTCGGAAAATGGTTCATCCTCATGCTGTCATTCCGGTTAATTTTAATAAGCACTCGGTTGATAGTAAAATAATTACAAATGTGCTCGCATTTTTTATGTTTTATTTTCTCGTTTTTGCAGCCGGAGTAATAATATTTACACTATTTGAGCCCGACATGAAATCGTCTATGGGAGCAGTTGCTACTTCTCTTGGTAATATTGGGCCAGGATTGGGGAATGTTGGACCTGCAGAAAATTTTTATCATGTGGAACCTCTTGGCAAATGGTTCCTTTCTTTTTTAATGCTGCTCGGGCGACTGGAACTTTTTACAGTATTGGTTATCTTTTCTCCTTTTTTCTGGAAAGATTAAAGCATTTGCACATTCTAATCTTCTAATATTCCAAGCTCCCTTTTCCTTGTCTGACAATTTTAATTTCATTATCCGTACAGTCGACAACTGTGGAAGGTATTAGTTCGCCATAACCTCCATCAATGACTATATCAGCAATATCATGGTATTTTTCGTAAATCAGTTCGGGGTCGGTAGTATATTCAAGTATTTCATCTTCATCACGTATAGATGTCGATAGAATGGGATTTCCCAACTCATATACAATATCCCGGATAATGTTATTGTCGGGGATCCTTATGCCGATTGTCTTTTTTTTACCTTTAAAATATTTGGGAACATTATTGTTGGCATCCAGAATAAAAGTAAAAGGGCCTGGGAGGTTTTTTTTTATTAATTTAAAAATAGTGTTGGAAATAGGTTTAGTGTAATCAGACAGATGACTTAAGTCGCTACAAATAAATGAGAAATTGGCCTTTTCTATTTTCACGCCTTTAAAACGGGCTACTTTTGTAACTGCTTTTGTGTTTGTAATGTCACAGCCCAGTCCGTACACCGTATCGGTTGGATATATAATAATGCCGCCGTCGTGCAGAACATCCACAATATTGCGGATATCTTTGGGATTTGGATTTTCATTGTAAAGTTTTAAAAGCATATTATATATTTTGATCACGTAAAAATATAATTTTATACTTATTTTTATATAATACTGTAATTTTTGTTTTAGTAATGGCTTTTTTTGAAAAACAATTGATGTATCGGATTTAAAAAGACGCTTCGCACCCTTTTTAGGCAAATTTTAAAAATTTACTAAAATATGTTCAGATGCAATATCAGATTAAAACTACGGGTGATGGCTCTCACACTATTTACCTGCCGGATATAGATGAACAATATCATTCATTGAACGGTGCCATAACTGAGTCAGACTATGTTTATATTAAAAAGGGTTATTTATACAATAATATAGCCAATCCCACTGTATTTGAAGCCGGATTCGGCACAGGTTTAAACTGTTTATTAACTTCTCTTGCGGCAGAAAAATATAAAAGGCCTACATCGTATATAACCTTAGAGCAGTTTCCTTTGTCAGGAGAAATAATAAATAAGCTGAATTATGGTAAGCTTCTTTCGTCGCGGGCTTCGGAATTGTTTAAAACCATTCATGGGTGCAAATGGGAAATGTTTGTAAAAATTTCACCATTTTTTCAATTATATAAGATGCTTGCTGATATTACTAAATGCGATTGGCAAATTAAACAAGGCTGTGATATTATCTATTATGATGCTTTTGCACCCGGTAAGCAGAGTGAGATGTGGATACCGGAAATATTTATTTGTTTATTTGATATAACAACGGAGGGAGGAGTTTTTGTCACTTACAGCGCTAAAGGAGTAGTGCGGAGGCGCCTTGCTGCAGCAGGATATATAATGGAAAGACTTCCAGGTCCGCCAAAGAAAAAAGAGATGTTGAGGGGAATAAAAGTTAGTTCAAATATTTAATTACCAAAAAATTAAATTATCTTCGCCACTAATTATTACCGAAATATCTAGGGGAGGGTTGTTATGTAGCACTGCAATAGATTCTCATCTTAATTTTTGGGGTATAATAAGAAAAATTTAATGACATAATATTTAAAATCATTGTTGTCAGGTGGAATATTAACCGGACAGTGATGAAATGAAAATGAGTTATATTACTAAAATTGTTTAAATATTAATTATTATGAAGAAGAGTTTTTATTATTTATTGGTTGTTTATTTGGTAATCTTGAGTGCTAGTTGTCAGCAACAAAATACATCGAAGGGTCCTGAATTAGTTACTACTGCTGATTCAGCCGGTTATGCTATTGGTATTTTGGTTGGCAATAACAATAAACAGCAAATTAGCAATGCCCCCGGGGGCGCTGACATAAATCTTGAGGCAATGACTGCAGGTTTCCGTTCTGCTTCACTTGACGATGAACCTGAAATGACAATGGAAGAAGCTGACAGAATTATCAGAGCCTATTTTGAGCAGGCCAGTAGCAAAGCTGGTCAGGAAAATCTTGAAAGCGGAAATGCTTTTCTGGAACAAAATAGGAGCCGTGAGGGGATTACAGTAACGGAAAGCGGACTACAATACGAAGTATTAAAACAGG
Source organism: uncultured Prolixibacteraceae bacterium (assembly GCA_964611525.1). GTDB lineage: Bacteria > Bacteroidota > Bacteroidia > Bacteroidales > Prolixibacteraceae > JAAYJR01. Next base: position 27,839 of record CAZTAL010000083.1, on the reverse strand, counting down.
GTAGTGGTGAAAAACCCGATTCCACAGATAAGGTACGTGTTCATTATCACGGAACCCTTGTGGACGGCACTGTATTTGATAGTTCTGTTGATAGAGGAGAGCCTGCTGTTTTTGGTGTTAATCAGGTGATACCGGGGTGGACTGAAGCGTTGCAAATGATGCCGTTAGGTTCAAAGTGGAAGATATACATTCCTTCGGAACTTGCTTATGGTGAACGCGGTGCGGGAAGTGATATAGGTCCGAATTCTACATTGATCTTTGAAGTAGAATTGCTAGAGATAGTAGAAGAGTAAAAAATAGAAGATAACACAAAAGGGGATTATTTTTTAGAAAAGATTCCATCTTTCTGGAATAAGATGGAACCTTTTCTATTTCTAATTCTTTTAAGGCTCAAGCATCTTTTTTACCTGGTTGTAAATATTTTTACTGTTAAAGCCCAGTTTTTCATCGAGTACTTTGTAAGGAGCAGAATAACCAAAAGTTTCCATCCCCCATATTTTACCATTTTCGCCTATCAGTCCGGACAGAGTTGCCGACAGTCCTGCTGTTAATCCGTAACGGGGAACTCCTGTGGGAAGAACGCTCTCCTGGTATTCAGCAGACTGATTCCGGAAAAGTCCTTCTGAAGGAACTGAAATTACCTGAACAGCAAGTCCGTCTCTTTCTCTTAGTAGTTCAGCGCTTTCAACGAGAGTAGATACCTCTGATCCGTTTGCTACAAGTACAATATCAGGGTTATTTTCAGGTTTAATTACGATATATGCACCTTTTTCTGCCTGAAGTGCAGATTTGAATGGATTTCCTTTGACAGGAAGGTTTTGGATGTTTTGCCGGGATAGTATCAAAGCTGAAGGCGTTGCCGTGTTTTCCATTGCCATTTTCCATGCAACAGTTGTTTCTACAGCATCTGCCGGTCGAATAACGAGCATGCTGTTTTTGCTGCTATGATTTTTAAGTTTTTCCATTAAGCGGATTTGTGCTTCTTGTTCCACAGGCTGGTGTGTAGGTCCATCTTCTCCTACGCGAAAAGCATCGTGTGTCCATACATATTTTACAGGTAATTCCATTAGTGCGGCAAGGCGCACAACAGGTTTCATGTAATCAGAGAAAACAAAAAAAGTTGCACAAACCGGAATAACTCCTCCATGTAAAGCCATACCGTTTGCTAAACCGGCCATTGTTAATTCACTTACACCTACCTGAAGAAATGAGCCACTGAAATCCCCTCTTACAAATGGTTTGGTTTTTTTAAGAAAAGATCCTGTTTTATCAGAGTTGGAAAGATCGGCAGAAGCAACAATTAAATTTTCAATTTTCCCTGCCATTGACGCCAGAACTTCTCCCGATGCATTTCTGGTAGCACTATGTTCTTTTTGTACAACCGATGAGAAATCAAAGTCAGGTGCTCCCTGTGCAATAAACTTCTTCAATTTTAGTGCAAGCTCCGGATTAGCATCTTCCCATTCTTGTTGTCTTGCTTTACTTTTATTTGCAGCCTCAATAAGCTCTTTTCTTCTTTTGTTATAAAGTTTCTGTACGTCATCAAAAATTTCGAAAGGATTTTCAGTATCTCCGCCCAGGTTTTTTATTGTTTTTTCGAAAGAGGCACCTGCGCCGGTAAGAGGCATTCCATGAGTAGATGTTTTACGCTCAAAACAAGCTCCTTCTTCGGTAAGGGCGCCTTTTCCCATGATTGTTTTACCTATTATCAGGGTGGGTTTTTCGGTTTCGGCATTGGCTTTTTTCATGGCATCCCTTATTTGTCCGGCATCATTACCGTCAATCGTGATGATATTCCAGCCCCATGATTCATATTTCTTTGCTGTATCCTCACAGGTAACCTCTTTGGTTATTGTAGACAACTGTATATCATTGGAATCGTAAAACATGATCAGGTTGTTTAATCCCAGGTTACCTGCAATGCGACCTGCTCCCTGCGAAATTTCTTCCTGAATTCCACCATCTGAAATGAATGTATAAATTTTATGCGACATCCACTCACCAAACCGGTTGGAAAGAAATTTTTCAGCAATAGCTGCACCAACAGCCATAGTATGACCTTGTCCAAGCGGACCAGAAGTATTTTCTATACCTCTTGAAACATCTTTTTCGGGATGTCCCGGGGTCACGCTTCCCCATTGTCTGAAATTAAGCAGGTCTTCTTTAGTGTAAAAACCGGCCATTGTAAGAACAGAATAAAGCATAGGTGACATGTGTCCCGGATCGAGAAAAAAACGGTCACGATTGATCCACTTCATATCTGCAGGATCATAGTTTAAGAATTCTGAGTAGAGGATATTTATAAAATCAGCACCTCCCATTGCACCTCCGGGATGTCCTGATTTAGCTTTTTCTACCATTGCTGCCGACAGTATACGTATATTATCTGCTGCCTTATCTTCAATTTTTTTCATCATTTAAAAAATTTGTAATTATCTGTAAATAAATAAAAATTTGAGAGTTGACGGAACGTTGATCTAATGCGTCATTCAGATGAAACGTTCTGCTTTCACTTAATTTTTTTTAATTCTCTATTATCCTTACCATAAATACGCCTTCAATTGATTCAAGTTTTTTCTGTATCTCTTTGTCTATATTAGTTTGGGTCAGATCAATAATGTTATATGCTATGTTATTGAATTTTTTATTCAGCATATTATCGATATTCAGATTTTGAGAAGCCAGAATATTTGATATCTGGCTTACCATATTGGGTATGTTTTTATTGGCTATAAGAATCCTTGTGCCTCCGTTTCTTTCCATGGCAGCTTCAGGGAAGTTAACAGAATTTTTAATATTTCCTTCTTCAAGAAAATTCCTTACCTGTGTGACAGCCATAACAGCGCAATTTAGTTCTGATTCTTTAGTAGACGCACCAAGATGGGGGATAGCTATTACATTATTTAATTTTAATGTTTCTTCATCCGGGAAATCAGTGATATAACGTGCCACTTTACCTTCTTTAATAGCCTCTTTCAGGTCTTCTGTGTTTACAAGTCCGCCTCTTGCAAAGTTAAGAAGCCGTACCCCTTCTTTCATCATTCCGAATTTTTCTTTGTTGATATAACCTTTGGTTTCCGAATTAAGAGGTATATTTAAGGTAACGTAATCTGCTTGTCCGAGTATTGCCTCAATTCCTTCAATCCATGTTACCTTGTTGTTGAGTTTCAGTGCTTGCTTAACCGACATATACGGATCGTATCCAATAACTTTCATGCCTAAAGCTTGTGCCGCATTGGCCACAAGCACTCCTATAGCTCCCAGTCCGATTACTGCAAGAGTTTTTCCCTGAATTTCCTGACCGGCAAAATTCTTTTTTCCTTTTTCAATGAGAGCGGGAACTTCATCTCCCTTACCTATCAATGTTTTTGTCCACGAGATAGCATCCGTTATGTTCCTGGACGTAAGCAGAAGTCCTGCTATTACTAATTCTTTAACTCCGTTTGCATTCGCCCCGGGTGTATTAAAAACAACAATTCCATTTTCCGTACACTTGTCTACAGGAATATTATTTACACCGGCTCCTGCACGTGCAACTGCTTTTAAAGATGCTGGCAGTTCCATTTCATTCATATTAAAACTACGCAGGACAATAGCATCAGGATCCGGAATTTCACTTGCAATTTCATATTTATCTAACGGAAAATGTACCAGACCATCAGGTTCAATTTTATTTAAGGTATTAATTTTAAACATATAGTTTATTTTTAAAGTTGGAATTTATTATTAACAAATATCAATAAATTATTTGAGGAATCTGGCCGGAATACGATGTAATTAATAAATATGAAATTAATATTAATATATGTTTCACAGTCCTATTTTAATTGGACATTGGCAAACACAGGAAGGTGGTCTGAGGGGAACCGTTTATTTTTTGAATCTGACAGAGCGGCATATTTTAGCACTTTAATATTCCCATATACAAAAATATAATCAATACGGCGATCGAGATCTGCGTCTATTTTAAATCCATTGTAAGTGCCTACCGGACCATAGGGATATTCCTTTGATATATCACGGCTGTCACTCAGGTATTTTTTTAACAGGGAAACAGGCAATTCATCTGGTGTGAGGTTTAAATCACCGGTCAGGATCACCGGCAGGTTTTTGTTGTATGTCATTTCTTCAATTTTATTACGCACCATGATAGCGGAATTTTTTCTTGCTAAGACACCCCTGTGATCGAAATGAGTATTAAATACTAGGAATTGTTTCCCTGTAACTTTTGACTGGAATTTTCCCCACGTAACGATACGGTTGCAGGCGGCATCCCAGCCAAGTCCGGGCTGATCAGGCGTTTCTGAAAGCCAGAAGTTGCCATGCTTCAATAAGATAAATTTTGATTCATTATAAAAGATTGGACAAAACTCACCTTTTTTTTCACCATCATCACGGCCTACGCCAATCCACCTGTAATTGCCGAGTTTATTTTCTATATCATCTATTTGTTCGAATAATGCTTCCTGTAAACCAAAGATGTCCGCTTCGTGAAAACGCAGAAGACCTGTGACCATTTCAACACGGTTGGGCCATGCGTTTATTCCGTCATTTGCCGTGTTATATCTGATGTTAAAGGAAATTATATTCATCTGTTGCGAAAATAGTGAGGAGGGGATAAAGAGCAAAAGGAAATATAATATATTTTTCATTTGTGATATGATTTAAAAAAAAATCCGGATAAACCTGTTTTTTGTTTTTAGCACATTCATACAAATGCCTCTCCGGCATTTTAAAACGACTCTTTTAATAATGCAGGGAAATAACTTTGAAGATATAGAATTATTTTTAAAATGAGTGGGATTATAAAAAATAATGGAACCCGTATTACCGGATCCCATTATTACAAAGTCCTTTTTAAAACCACATAGTGATATTACTGAAAAGTAATATAGTATTTCATCTTCCCTAAAATTATTATCTCATTATTTCAAATGAGTAAAATATTCAAAAATTGATCCAAAAAATTCACATCGCTGAATATCAATTTTATATAATTTAGCTGATAATAAATTTTGTTCCATAGTGGGATTAAATGACCATAATGGGAAAAAAGAAGCACTTATCAGCGCCTCTTTTGAATTTATGTACCGTCATTATTAATAGCGTTCTCTTTTTGTGTATTTTGTATGCAGAAGATGATGGGAAATTTCTCCCAGGGGTTCCTTAAGGAAATCTTTGTAAATTTTTTGTATTTCAGGATTTTCATGTGATTTCCTTATAGGGAGGTCTGCGTCTTCGGCATATATTGCTTCTGCTCTTTTTTGTCTGATCTCGGCATTTGTCGGAATTGGCTGTCCGCCTCCACCAAGGCATCCTCCTGGACAGGCCATAATTTCGACGAAGTGAAAATCAGCTTCACCGGCCTTAATCAAATCCATAACTTTTTTAGCGTTTGACAATCCGTGTGCCACAGCACATTTAAGTTCCACCCCGTCGAGGAAGGAATATTCTTCAAGTGGATTCTCTATTTTTATAGTTGCTTTTCTGACACCTTCCATTCCCCTGACCGGTAGAATATTCAGATTTTCAAACGGAACAGGTCGTCCGGTAACTACTTCGTAAGCTGTTCTTAGCGCTGCTTCCATTACTCCTCCGGTAGCCCCGAAAATAACTCCGGCTCCTGAAGATTCACCCATCAGTCGGTCAAATTTTGCCGGCGACAATTTTTCGAAATCCAATCCGGCTTGTTTAATGAGAATAGCCAGCTCACGGGTTGTTAAAACATAATCGACATCTCTGTAACCGCTATCGTGCATTTCAGGCCTGTGAGATTCGAATTTTTTTGCAGTACAGGGCATAATGGAAACTGAAATTATATTCTCCTGATCAATATTACGTGCTTTGGCATAATAGGTTTTTGCCAGTGCCCCGAACATTTGTTGAGGCGATTTGCATGTCGAAAGATTATCTAAGTATTCGGGATAAAGATGTTCAATATATTTTATCCATCCCGGGGAACAGGATGTTGCCATGGGTAATTTGACATTTTTATCTTTGTCGACCAGAAATTTTTTCAGTCTCGAAAGCAGTTCGGTACTTTCCTCCATGATAGTAAGGTCAGCGGTAAAATCTGTGTCGAGTACTGAATCAAATCCTAATCGTTTAAGAGCTGAAACCATTTTCCCTGTTAAACGTTCCCCCGGTTTTAACTCTAATTCTTCGCCAAGGCCAACACGTACAGCAGGGGCTGTCTGAACTATCACATGTTTGGAGGGGTCTGCTATAGCTTCCCAGACTTCCTCAATATAATTTTTCTCAGTTAATGCTCCTGTCGGGCAGTGTATTACACATTGTCCGCAACTGGTACAAACTACGTCATTCATTGATTTTTCAAGGAATGTTGAGATCTTCATTTCATCGCCTTTATAAGCGACTGTAAGTGCGTTTACCCCCTGCAATTCCGCACAAGTACGTACACAGCGCTGACAGCGTATACATTTGCTGTCATCTTTGATAATTGCCGGTGAAAACATATCCACTGTATAATTTTTTAGTGGAGAAAGTTCAATAAAATCCTGCGTCATTATTTTATATTCCGATGCCAGATCCTGCAATTCACAATTGCCGTTTCTATAGCATTTTGTGCAATCGGCATTGTGTTCAGACAACAAGAGTTCAATAATATGTTTTCTGGCGTTTCTTACTTTCAAACTGTTTGTAAGGATTTCCATACCCTCTTCGCAAGGTGTTGCACAAGCAGCAGAAAGCCTTTTTTGTCCTACTACCTCAACCGAGCAAACCCGGCAGTTACCAGCTACGCAGAGGTCTTTATGGTAACATAATGTTGGTATTTTTATTCCTTGTTCTTCTGCAGCCTCAAGGATGGTCTTCTCTGCTGTTACACTTACAGGAAGGCCATTTATAGTAATATTTATTTTTTTTGCCATTGTTTCTGGTTTATTATTAATATATCATTTCTTCCCTGAAGTTTTCAACAATAGATGAAAAAGAATTTGCAACTGACTGTCCGAGTCCGCATTTTGCAGTGAGTTGCATTGTCTCGGTAAGTTTTAGCAGTTTATCCAGATAAGATGCGGGTTTTTCACCTCTTTTAACAGCTTTGATTCCCAGCAAGAGTTGCTGACAGCCTACCCTGCATGGTGTACATTGTCCGCAAGATTCCTCCCTGAAAAATTCCAGATAGTTATCTAATACATTAAACATAGATCGTGAACTGTTGAAAAGCATCATTGAACCACCTGTTGGCAATGAAATGCCTGTAAGCTTCCCTTTATAACCTATGGCTGTATCTTTAAATTTTTTCCGCGGTACAAGGAATCCGGAAGCGCCTCCTACCTGAACAGCTTTGGTATCGCCGTCACCAAATTCATATACAAAATCCTGAAGACTCATACCCAACTCAAGCTCATAAATACCAGGTTTGGGTGTGTCGCCCGAAACAGAAAACAGCTTTGTACCTCGTGAATATTGTACACCAAGGTCGTAGAATTTTTTTGCTCCGTAATTAAATATGGTATATGCATGCACCAGCGTTTCAACATTATTAACTACGGTGGGCATATCCATGTACCCAGCTTGGGTGGGGTAGGGAGGCTTGTTACGCGGCTCTCCGCGCAAACCCTGCATTGATTCCATTAGTGCAGTTTCTTCACCACAAATATATGCCCCGCTTCCCATAAAAATTTTAATAGAGAAATCAAGTTTTATTTCTTTACAATAATATTGGAACTCATCGATTACCTTGTTAAGTTCATCTTCAAGGAACTTATATTCGCCCCTTAAGTAGATAAATCCTTCTTTACTGCCGGTTACATAGCCACAAACAGCCATTGCAGTAAGCACTTTATAGGGCACCTTTGAAAGGATTTCCCTGTCTTTAAAGGTTCCGGGTTCCCCTTCGTCGGCATTACATATAACGTATTTTTTAGGGGCTTTTGCTTCTGAAGTCAGTTTCCATTTCAGACCGGTAGGGAATCCTGCACCTCCGCGACCTTTTAGTTCTGAACTTATAAGTTCGTTGATTATATCTTCCGGTTTCTTTTTAATAGTGTCTGAAAGAACTTTTTCCCAGTCATTTTCATTTTTGAAGATAAAATCAACTCTTTTTAATTGATATGAATATGCCATTGTTTACTTTTTTAATTATCTTTTTTCATATAGTCACTTAGAATATCTCTTATTTTTTCGGGAGTTACTTCAGTATAAACATCATCGTTTATTAATATGGCAGGAGCTTTGTGGCACCAGCCGAGGCAGTTGGTTTCCAGAAGAGTAAACTTTTTGTCTGCTGTTGTTTCCCCAACATCAATTTTTAACATGTCCTTGATAGCCAGTAATATTTGATTTTTACCTTTCATCGAACATGTTATGGTTTTACAAACGCGGATAATGTATTTTCCTACAGGTTTTGTTTCAAGAAAAGAATAAAACGTTGCTGTACCAAATACTTCTGATGCAGGAATATCCATCTCGCGGGCAATTTCAACCATTGAGTATTCTGACAGGTATTTTTCCTGTTGAACTAATCCCTGCATCACGGGAAGAAGACTTTCCCGTTTCCTTCCATGTTTGTCCGCAAGGTCTTTAATCAAACTTTGAATGGAATCCATAATTATAGTTTATAAAATAGATTTTAAAATAATTTAATAATTTTTTGATAAGGATATTTATAATAATTCTGTAAAACATTTAAATCGGGAGTAAAAATAAACAGTTGATTTAAATAATCGAAGAGTATATTCTGTGAGATCGCTGTTATTCAACATGATTTCATGATTAAAAAGTAGACTAAATTTAAATAAGGCTAATTATAATATTATATAAAAATCGAATGTTTAATTTAAAATAATATAATAGCAAATATTTTGGCCTGTATTTTAATCGAAAAGCTTATAATTTACCTTTCAATATAGTTTGCTTTCAACCTCATGTTTACGTTCAAAATGGTTATTTAAGAATAGCTGAAAAACATTTATTATATCAGGAAGTCTCGTCCATCTGCTCTTTTCAGGCAGTCATTGTCTGAATGATTTATTAGAGTTCATCAACTAATTTTTCAGATCAGACTCTCAGCTTTAGAGGGGGACTAATCAATTATGATTATGTAAATTTATATACTTAAGAATTTTGACATTTAAAATTTTTTAATGATAAACAAGAAATCTGCATCTGTGCATGTTAAGAAATTGTAAAGAAGTTTTTTGGAAGACAAAAATTTCAACTGTTAATCTCTTTTAATGACTGCACCCTGGCATTTATCCGGACAGGGAATATGTAAAAAATAACATAAAGTAGGCACAATGTCTATTGCATCATGTTTTTTGCTGATATTCAGGGGAGTGATATCTGATCCGTAAAAAACAAGGGGAATCTGTGATTGATCCGTATAATTGATTTTTCTAAACTTATATGAAGGTTGCCATCCTTCTTTAAGAATATACATTACGTCACCCGATCGGTTTTTCACATAGGATTTATATAATATCGATAGCAGTCCGTTTGATGATTTACCCTGCTCAAGTTGATGAGCCGGTAATGATAATTGAACACCTTCAAATTGGTTAATGAAATTTGAGACCTCTTCTCTTATTTCATTCAGTTTGATATTATTTTTCTTTATTAAGTCGTGATCCAGATATATCTGCAGATCCGAATGATATTCGATCCACTTCTCCTGACCATATGTAATATTTAGATAGGAAGTAAGCAAGGCGATAGCACTTTCAGGAGAAAAATTGTCGACCGGAAAATGAAATTCTTCTTTAAGATATTCCACAGGGAAGGAGGCTGAGGTGTTTGCTGTGAGGAAGAAAAGTACATTTTCCTGTCCATATTTATTTTCGGCAAAATCAATAATTTCTCCGATGTACTTATCGAGGTAAAGATATGTATCCTCCATTTCCAATGACATAGGACCGAAATCGCCGTTTTTGTAGTCCATTGATGAAAAGGCTATCGTAAAAAAATCAGTAATTTCATCGTCTCCCAAAGATTCATTTTCCATCAGTTTTATTGCAAAATCTTTAATTATCTGATTTGCATATGGTGTTGTTTTCAGTGGAGTGAAATTTTCTGCCTTACGGGTGTAACGTCCCAGTTTATGTGGGAATGTATTCCATTTTTCGTAATAACCTTCTTCAAATTGGTAATCATCCGCGACACTTTCGGCATATTCTGTTTCCGGCAGCAAGGTGACCCAATTCATGTAGCTGTATCTTTCGGGATAGTTTTCGACGTTGAAATTTCTTACCCAGTCAGGGAAAGTGCTTATATAAAATGAGCTTGAGATCATTCTTCCCGATTCAGGATCGAACCAGTAGGATGCATCAGCAGCATGACCGGCAGAAAATATTGCTGTTTCACGATTCATAGCCACACTATAGACATGAGCTCTCCCTGATGTAAATAATTTAAGATTATCGGTGATGGTAAAGGATAGCAATTTTTTTGGTGAGGCATTTCCCCATTTTGTGTCGGAGCCCATTGTAATATAGTAATCATCTTCTGTACATTCAAGTATTTTTTGTCTTAACCTGTCGTACCATATTTTATCAGTAATCCCGTGGAGTGATGGATTTACACCTGTAAAGATAGTGGCAGTGCCTGAGGCATATGTATGTTTATGCAGTGACAGATTTATATTAGAGCAAACCGTCCCCCGGGTAAATAATTTTTTAAATCCGTTTGGCCCGAATTTTTCCCAGAAGCGCTGAATGTAATCGGGGCGCATATTTTCCACCACGAGACCGATAACAACTTTGGGCCTTTCGTTATCCGTCTTGTATGTTGACGGAATCTGGGCAGCTAATAATTTTGACGTCAACAAACATAAAATCAGAAATATGATTCTTTTCATACGTTTAAAATTTTATAATTATTTGAAAATAAACTAATTAAAAATTTGAGAACATATGGAACAGTTCGTTCCTCACTCTCGCATATTCTTTTTTAATCATACACTTTTGTGTTATTTTTTGATTAAAAAAGAACATGCTCGTTTCATGATTAATTATTTTGGCAGCCTAAAATAACAAAGTAAATGTTTATTTCAAATAAGTAATGAAGATTCCATCTGTTTTAAAATGTTTTAAAAAATAGATGTAATCTGTTTGGTTAAGATGATATCTTTATATTTTTGTCTAATACTAAATAGAAGTAGTGAAATATATTAAAACATCTATAGGATATGGCAGAAAAAATGTTTCGGCGGACAATGTCCGCCGGATAAATATTGTAACTATGGGGTGCTCAAAAAATCTTGTGGACTCGGAGGTTCTTTTGAAACAATTGGAACATGGCAGCTTCAGAGTCGAACATGATTCTGGCGGAACGGGTTTTGATGCTGTAATAATTAATACCTGTGGATTTATCGATGAGGCCAAACAGGAATCCATAGATATGATCCTCGATTATGCATCTGCCAAAAAACGCGGCGAAATAGGGAGGTTATATGTAATGGGCTGCCTGTCAGAGCGATATCAAAAAGAGTTGGAACAGGAAATTCCGGAGGTAGACCGGTATTTTGGTAAATTCGATCAGAAAGCTATTCGGGAAGAGCTAAATGTGCCTTTCCATCCTGAATTAATATACGAAAGAAAAATTACAACCCCCTCTCATTATGCCTATCTGAAAATATCCGAAGGATGTAACCGCTCTTGTTCATTTTGTTCTATCCCTTTTATGACAGGAAGATATAAATCACGCACTATTGAAAGCCTCGTAAAAGAGACCCTCTATCTGGCAAATACGGGAGTAAGAGAAATTTTATTAGTTGCTCAGGATTTGTCATATTATGGCATTGATATATACCGTAGAAATAAATTAGCTGAATTAATAAAACATATCTCCGGAATAAGGGGAATAGAATGGATCCGGTTGCATTATTTGTTTCCTTCAAAATTTCCGGAAGAAATTCTTGACATTATACGGGAAGATCCAAAAATTTGCAGATATATTGATATACCTCTGCAGCATATTGCCAATCCTGTACTTCATCGTATGAAAAGAAATGTAACTCGCGAAGAAACCGAATCACTGATTGGAAAAATCAGGGATAAAGTGCCTGGTGCAGTGATACGTACAACTTTTATGACAGGTTTTCCCGGAGAAACTGACGCCGATTTTGAAGAACTAAAGCAATTTGTCATGAGGGCTAAATTCGAAAGACTTGGTGTTTTTATATATTCGCATGAAGATGGCACCTATGCTGCCGCAAAATATTCCGATGATATACCTCAGAAAATAAAGCAGAGGCGGGCTGATACTATTATGGAAATTCAAAAGCAAATTTCTGCAGAAATAAACCGTCAGAAAACAGGTAAGACATTCCGGGTAATAATTGACCGCAAGGATAATAACTATTATTTCGGGCGCACGGAATTTGATTCACCCGAAGTTGATGGAGAAGTTATAATCCAAGGGCAATCCGAATTACAAGTTGGAAAATTTTATAAGGTAAAGATGGTTGGATCAGACGATTACGATTTAACAGGAGAAGTTGTTATCTGAAGTGACCATTATATATATAACATTTTTGTTAATGAACTCACTTCCAGTAAATAAAAATTTTGTTTATTATTATAATAAATTGATTTTGTATCGCACGATCGCAGATTATCCGCCGAAAACATATATTATCGATAGTTGTTGCTGTTGATCCAAATCATTCCAGTTAATAAGATGAAATGATAAATTGAACTTACCCTTCACTTTTTCGTGGTTTATGAAATACCATATCGCATCAGTACGCCAATAGTTAGATACTTTGTAAAATTGGTCTCCGTATGCAAATCTATGACTTCCGCCTGTGCTTAAAACGGACTTAATACCGTAGTTTTTATATTTTCCCTGTAATTCGGCAAAAAAGCTTTCAGAATTAATAAATCCTTTTGTTATAGTACGTTCTCTGAACATTGATGCAAGAATTCCGGCTTTAATGTGGCCCTGAAATTCATTGTCTGCCGAAGTACGCATGCCACCCTGAAAAACATAGCCGAAATAGTCTTTTATGTGATCATCGGGGAGATCTATTGCAGGACCTGCATCGTGAAAAAGAAGAAGATAGTTTTGAATAAAAATATTTTTATGGAAGATTTCACCTGAAAATCCCGCCATAAAGTTTTCACGTTTAATATTGGTTTGTCGGCTGACCCAGTCTACAAAACCATTTTGATGTCCCCAGCTCCAGTGAATTTCACCAAATAGTCCCTCTATATTTGGACGGTAATATAATAAAGTATCAGTGAGCATCACAAGTGGAAAATCAATAGTTCTCCGCCGGGGAAAGGCGCCGAACTTGAATTCTTTGTGATTATCAAGATACTGGTAATAAAGAGTGAGTTTAGGCTTGTGAAAATCTATGTTACTTCCGAACTCAAGAAGATGGCTTAATCCTGTTCTTATTCTATGATTACACGTAGCAACCCCAAGTTCGAAAGCCTTGCGACTGCCAAGAATTGTTTGCGGCATAGCTTTTCCGCTAAAGAATTCCCTGTTGTCGCCTATTCCTTCGAAAGTAACATGGTATTCAAAATTTTGAGCTACTCCCAAGATGGTCGATAGCAAACAGATATTCAAAAATAGTATCTTCATCAAACTATCAAACTTTCATCTCTTGTGATATTTTGCACCTAAATAAGTGAAAAATTATTAATCGAACAAGCTTTACAAGAATTGATTTTACATAGCTTTTTGAATTATTAAGCATACGTATCTGCGGATATTTTGGAAATGTTACCTCAACTGAATTTGATCCCCCGTATTTTTGCCCACCCGAAGTAACTTAATATGTTTAAGAAGTGAAGATTGTTTTTTACAATGAATGAGCCTGAACGGCATAAAAAGCAGGCTATGTGTTTACTATTTCTTCCGGGTAAAGTTATGCCATTAAATTGGTTACTCTAAAGGCTGATTTATAGGTAATTTTACGCCTGTGATTAGAGATTTTGTGAAATCGGAAGGATGAATTTAGCTGAGGCCGGCTACTAAAAGTTATAAACCAAGGTTACACCTTTTTGCTTTCCAAGTTGAAAAGGCAGAATGACCCATTGTTTAAGGTGCTCATTATCCCACTTATATTGATGTGTAAGGTAAATCAATTCAGTGGAAAGTATTCCTATTCCCGCACCTGCCACGATATCTGAAATCCAATGGGTATCTTTAGCTGTCCGCAATATGCCTACGGTTGATGCACAGGCGTATGCACTTACACTGAACCATGGACTCATTTCACCATATTCTTTATGCATGAAGTGGGCAAACATAAAAGCTTTTGAAGTATGACCAGATGGAAATGAATAGTTTTTCCCATCAGGTCTTTTGACATTTGTCCAGTGTTTAAGCTGGTATGTGATTAATCCGTTAAGTAAAAAACTTTTTATTGCAATAGCTGTCCGGTTACCAAAGTTGTTTTTTCCATTAACTCTTATAACATTTAGAATATAAACCGCTGCGAGGGGGGCATATTGGAAATAATCATAGAAGCGGCTGCTATAGGAAAAGTTGATTTGCATAAAATCCCGGAAGCTTTCTTTTGCGCCTGTCATGAAATGAATAGCTGTACCGGTAATTATGAGTATAGTTGGTGCGATATATGGCTTGATTCCCCTGTGTCTGTCGGGATATATAAAATTTAAACGGTGGATATCATCAGGATGGTACAATGTATTATCTGCAGAATTTATTAAGAGTTTTTTTTTATTGCCCGGATTATCGTTACCGTCAAAAGATATTATGGTATTAGAGGCAGCAGAAAAACTCAGACAAATCAATACTAATTTAAGTATGAATCGATACATGTTAAGATTTTTAGGTGCAGGCCATTATGATTAAATCAGACGGAGATTACGCAGATTCTTATATGATTTAAAAGAGAACATTGATATATTTTTCAGGTTCATTGTACATAAAAGAAAGAAAGTCTTACTTTAGAATCTATTAAATAATATTTATTTAGTCCGTTTATAAAGTCCGCTGAATGCGTTATGTTTGCCCTCAAAATGGTTATTTACGAATAGTAAACTCACATTTGCAGGGGTTTCAGCGAACTTTCTGCTCCAGGCTCTTTATTTTACGGACAAAAATTATTTAGTTAATCCTTTGATCCGGGACGTAGTTTACGTACAGCTGCTCCAGCCTGCCATAGTTCCGATTCCCGCATTTCAGTCAATTCTGCATTAAGTATTTTTCTGTAATCAGAGCTACTGAGTGAGTCCAGTACACGTTTTGTTTCCTTTCCGGTTTTCACGCTTTGGTATAAGTTGTTAAATACGGGAAGAACTGCTTCCCTGAATTTATGTCTCCAGTCGAGAGCTCCTCGCTGGGCGGTAGCACTACAGTTAGCATACATCCAATCCATTCCGTTTTGGTCTACAAGTCTGATAAGGCTTTGTGTGAGTTCTTCTACCGTTTCGTTGAATGCTTCTGAGGGACTATGGCCATTGTCGCGCAGCACTTTATACTGAGCTTCTATAATACCTGCCAGAGCCCCCATGAGAACACCACGTTCACCTGTGAGGTCCGAATACACTTCGTTTTCGAAAGTTGTAGGGAACAGGTATCCGGAGCCAATGGCTATTCCTATTGCGAGTGTGCGTTCTTCTGCTCTGCCTGTGTAATTTTGGAATACGGCATAGCTGGAATTAATGCCGTGACCAGCCAGAAAATTAGTCCGCACACTGGCGCCCGATCCTTTAGGGGCTACCAAAATAACATCAATGTAGTCGGGAGGAATAACTCCTGTTTGATCTTTGTAAGTGATGGAAAAGCCATGAGAGAAATAAAGAGCGTCACCTTTGTTAAGACAGTTCTTCAGTTTGGGCCACAATATACGCTGAGCTGCATCGGAAACCAGGTATTGTATGATTGTTCCTTTTTTAGCGGCTTCTTCCACATCGAAAAGAGTTTCTCCGGGTACAAAACCGTCACGTACGGCTTTATCCCAGTCTTCTTTAAATTCAGGAGCCTGACCGACGATTACATCAAAACCGTTGTCTTTCATATTCAGGGCTTGTGCGGGTCCCTGAACTCCATAACCAATAATAGCTATTTTTTCATTTTTTAATACTTCCTTTGCTTTTTCCATTGGAAATTCCTCGCGGAGAACTATTTTTTCTTTAACTCCGCCAAAGTCTATTTGTGCCATAATAATATTATTATAATTTTTAAATTACAGTAAGAAGTTAATACAAAACTATCAATTTTATTCATATTTATTGAATCATGAAGGTTCAAAAATATCTATAAGTCTAATCTAAAAAGTGGCTTCACATCTTATTAAATAAATTTATAAAATTGATATCCAGTTAGTTATAAAAAGATATAAAGGTTATATAAATAAAAATTTTAGTTTTTATACCAAATCATCAATGATATTAGAATAATAAGTAAAAAATACGGAAAACATGTTAAACGGTTAATATAATCAATTGCTAACCAATATTATAAATGTAACACAATTAATGAATTATCTGTTTAATCCCTTTTTATACCAGGTTCATTTATTAATTATAATTTAGTCTATTTGATCAAGCAAAGTATCCCTCTCTTTAAGGAATTCTGATAGTCGCTCGATCGGATCGCGAGTAAGCGCTACCCTGCCGGAACGGATAAATTGCATAACCTTAGCTTTGTTCAATTCTTCAAAAAGCTCTTGTGTTTCCTCTTTATGTCCTGTTTTTTCAATGACAGTGTATTCTCTTGTTATTTCCAGTATACGGGCACCCGAATTACGCACTACCTTTTCAATAGTATCATTCTCATAAAGAGCTTCCGTAGGCACTTTATACAGCGCTATTTCCTGGTATATCATTTCGTCGTTAGTATTATAAAAGGCCTTAAGAACATCAATATGTTTTTCTATCTGTCCCACAACTTTAATTATCATTTCGGGAGTAGACTTTATTACGATTGTGAATTTATATATTCCCGGT
This sequence comes from uncultured Prolixibacteraceae bacterium, assembly GCA_964611525.1. GTDB lineage: Bacteria > Bacteroidota > Bacteroidia > Bacteroidales > Prolixibacteraceae > JAAYJR01. The sequence goes on along the minus strand of CAZTAL010000083.1, from coordinate 10,947 downwards.
ATAGCAGATTCAGAGACAGTCAGGCTGTCGATATTTATTTTTCTCCGTGTAAAGGCAATTGTAATACGTGTTAATAATCCAATATGGTTTTCGGAGTAAACTGTAATTATATATTCTTGTTTCATTTTGATAAAATATTTATTTATAATATTAATGAAATGGCATAAACTTTATTAATCATTTGTTTATATTGTAAAATGAGTTAAAAATTTTTGTTCCGAGATGCGAAACATTTCACTATAAAGTTCTGTCTGATACATTTGAAAGTTTATTGTTATCAGATAAGATTTTTGATTAAAAAAGTTCATGTCTCTTTTTTTGGTTATTTTATTTGATATTCCTCATTCGAGATTCAAGATTCAAGATTCCTTATCATGGTTCAAGCATTATATCGGAAACTGAAGCACCCGCGGGGACCATTGGAAATACATTGTCTTCTTTTTCTATTGCAACTTCAAGTAGGAAAGGACCTTCATGTCTGATCATTTTATGGATTCCCTCTTTAAGTTTATCCCGTGTCACTATTTTAGTACCTTCTATACCATAACCTTTGGCAATAGTTATGAAATCGGGATTTTGCAATTCAGTGAAAGAATACCGTTTTTCAAAAAACAGTTGTTGCCACTGGCGTACCATTCCTAAAAACTGGTTATTAAGGAGAATGATTTTTACAGGAAGTTTATTTTGTGCAATAGTTCCAAGTTCCTGAATTGTCATCTGGAATCCGCCGTCACCAATAAAGGCAACTACTTTCCGTTCGGGTGCCCCTATTTGTGCCCCCACGCTTGCGGGAAGTCCGAATCCCATAGTTCCCAATCCGCCCGAAGTAACGAAACTCCTTGAGCGCTTGAATTTAAAGTACCGTGATGCGATCATCTGGTGCTGGCCTACATCGGTAACAAGTATGGCATCGTGATTGGTTTCTTCACTTACCAAATTTACTACTTCTCCCATGGTAAGTCCTGGCTTTTGGGGGAACAGGTCTTTCTGAATTATTTTTTCATTCTCTATTTTGTCACATTCTCTGAATTTGGTTAGCCATTCGTCATGACTGTTTTCATTAACATTATCCGTCAACATCTTAAGTGCCTTTTTTGAATTTCCAAGAAGGGCGACATCGGATTTTATTATTTTGTTTATTTCAGAAGGATCTATTTCCATATGAATGATTTTGGCTTTAGATGCATATTCATTCACGTTACCTGTAACACGGTCGTCAAATCTCATTCCTACGGCAATGATCAGATCAGCCTCATTTGTTAAAAGATTTGGCCCGTAATTTCCATGCATCCCCAGCATTCCTACATTAAGAGGATGATCGGTGGGCAATGCCGAAAGTCCCAATAGTGTCCACGCAGCGGGAATTCCTGTTTTTTCGACAAAGGCCTTTAATTCTTTTTCAGCTTTTCCTATAATGACACCCTGTCCGAAGAGAAGTAATGGTTTTTTAGCTTTATTAATTAATACACCTGCTTCTTTGACTTTAAAAGGATCGACATTACTTTCGGGGACATAACTTCTGATTTTTGTACATTTTTTATATTCAAAATCAAGAGTCCCGAACTGGGCATCTTTGGTTAGATCGATCAAAACCGGACCCGGACGCCCCGATCTTGCGATATAAAACGCCTGTGCGATTGTCGAAGGAATTTCTTCAGGTAATGTAATTTGGTAATTCCATTTAGTAATAGGTATAGAGATACCAACAATATCAGATTCCTGAAATGCATCAGTGCCGAGAAGTGGTGATGTTACCTGTCCCACGATACATACCATCGGAATTGAATCCAGCATTGCATTGGCAATTCCTGTTATAAGGTTTGTAGCTCCGGGACCTGATGTGGCAAAACATACGCCCGTTTTTCCTGTGATGCGTGCGTAGCTGTCGGCAGCATGTGCAGCACCCTGCTCGTGCCTTGTGAGGATATGTTTCATTTTTAAGTTTTGATCGTATAATGCATCATAAACTGGCATTATCGCTCCTCCCGGATAGCCGAAAATGGTATCAACACCTTCTTCTATTAAAGAAAGGATAATTGCTTCTGAACCTGTAACTTTTTTTGTTTTCATATGTTTAAAATTTTAATATTCATTTGTTTAATAGAACGCAGATGACACAGATTAAAATAATTAGCTTTTTAAATATTATTTGCGTAAATCAGCGTTCCATCATTTCGTGGAAATCAACGTTCCATTTTTTTATTCAATCAATTTCACTGCCCCCTTGTCTGCCGATGAAACCAGACTTGCATAGGCTTTAAGTGCTTTTGAAATTTTTCTTTTTCGTCCGGCAGGAGAGAATGCATTTTCCCCTTTTGTTTCCTCTGCTTTTCTGCGTTTATCAAGTTCCTCGTCTGTAACGAGAAGATTAATAGTACGGTTAATAATATCAATTTCAATCTTATCATTATCTTTCACCAGTCCTATATTTCCACCGGCAGCTGCTTCGGGTGATACATGTCCTATTGAGAGTCCGGAAGTTCCCCCTGAAAATCTACCGTCTGTAATAAGAGCACAATCTTTATCAAGTTGCATCGATTTAAGATAAGAGGTGGGGTATAGCATCTCCTGCATGCCGGGTCCGCCTTTAGGACCTTCGAACCGGATAACCGCTATATCACCTTTATTTATTTCATTGCCAAGGATGCCGTTTACAGCTTCCTCTTGTGAATTAAAAACTTTGGCATTTCCCGTGAATTTGTAAATTGAAGGATCGACGCCGGCAGTTTTAACGATGCAGCCGTCTTGTGCAATATTTCCATAAAGTACGGCAAGGCCGCCATCCTTATTATAAGCATTTTCTAAGTTACGAATGCAACCATTTTTGCGGTCTGTATCCAATTCTTTAAAATAATTTTCCTGTGAAGCGAGCACTAAGTTCCGTGAGCCATCGCCGGGAGCGGATAAAAACAATTTTTTAGCTTCGTCGGTTGCAGTTTCTCGCGTAATATCATATTCAGAAATAGCCTGAGCCAGAGTTCTCCCGTCAACCCGTTTTATTGAGGTGTCCATAAGGCCTGCCCGGTCAAGCTCTCCCATAATGGAAAGAATACCTCCCGCCCGGTTTACATCCTGAACATGGTAATGAGAACTAGGTGCAACCTTACACAGGTTAGGAGTTTTTCGCGATAGTTTATCGATATCCCGCATGCTGAATTCCACTTCAGCTTCATTTGCGATAGCCAACAAATGTAAAACAGTATTGGTGGAGCCACCCATGGCAATATCGAGTTTCATGGCATTCATGAAGGCGTTTTGAGTCGCAACATTTCGTGGAAGTAACGAATCATCCCCTTCAAAATAGTATTTTTTTGTGATATCAATGATCCTGTCGACAGCATCTTCGAATAATTTTTTTCTGTTTAAATGTGTTGATACTATTGTGCCGTTTCCCGGTAATGCCATGCCAATTGCTTCGGCCAAGCAATTCATGGAATTGGCCGTGAACATGCCTGAACAAGATCCGCAACTGGGACATGCATTTTGCTCTATGGCTGTTAGTTCCTCATCAGTAACTGACTTATCGGCAGCCATCACCATAGCGTCCACCAGGTCATAATATTTACCATCCACCACCCCTGCTTCCATGGGACCGCCAGTCACCATTACTGCAGGTATATTAAGTCTCATTGCGGCCATCAGCATGCCAGGGGTTATCTTGTCACAATTGGAGATGCAGATCATGGCGTCCACCATATGACTGTTACACATATATTCAATACTGTCGGCAATTACGTCGCGGGAAGGAAGGGAATAAAGCATTCCGTTATGTCCCATCGCAATGCCGTCATCAATAGCAATAGTATTAAACTCTGCAGCGAAATAACCTTGTTTTTCAATTAGGCCTTTTAAATATTGCCCGATATTGTGAAGATGAGTATGGCCGGGTACAAACTGTGTGAATGAATTAACTATTGCAATAACCGGTTTGCCGAAATGTTCTTCTTTCATTCCGTTGGCACGCCATAGACTACGTGCTCCTGCCATTCTTCGACCCTGGGTGGTAATGTTGCTTCTAAGTGGTATCTGCATAATTTTTAAGTTTTAGTTTTATATTATATAAAAAAAACCTTTCCCGAAAATCGGGAAAGGCTTGTCAATATTTTTTTAAAAAATTACATATAATTCTACCCTTTCCCGGTGATTCCTGGAACGACCACGACGAGCACGATTAGAATATATGTAGCAAACAATGTCATGTAATGAATTTTATTGAAGCAAATGTAAAAATTAAATATTAAAAGCAAAACGATTTAAAAAAAAAATTATGTTTTTTGTTAAGAATGTTAAAATTGGAGAAATAATTTTTATGTTGGCAAATAAGATAAATATTATTTTTGCGTTTTTATCACAAAGCTATAAAATTTATTAATATGTATTTAGAAAGGAAAATCTTCTATACTTTCATCATTATTTCTTTTTTTTTAGCTAATTCAGGTTTTTCACAAAGCTTATCTCCGGAAGAAGATGATGATAAAAATTTTTTGGAACTTGGTATAAATCTGCTTGAAAGATACTTTTCAAAAGATACTACATGGCATGTTATCAATGAGAAGACAGGTGAATCGGTAATAGGTATGATAAGGTTTATTGAAAAGCAACCTGTGGATTCCATACTTAAAACTTTAAATATTGCACTAAAAGATACTGACAGAATTTTTGTTTACAGGATACCTGAGAATGTCAGTGACAGTCTTGAAGTTCCCGGTTATTATCCATATAAGAATGTCAGTCAGGATATCCATAATATTAGAAATAGGCTTGAGAAAAAATTTCTGGAAGACGGGATTTCCGTACCACTTCATTTAATCACGGGGATTGAAGAAATGGCGGGAGTCATTCCTTACGAAGAAGGAGAAAAGCTTTTTGATAATAATGTTTATGTCTTACCTGACAGTTTAAAAGTTTTCGAGGTGATTCCTGACTCCCTTATCCATTCGGCTGAAGATTTTAAGCGTTTTCAGAAACTTGACAGTTTGCGAGACAATTATATAGAACAAAAAAGGCAGGCCTATAATGATTCTATAGTTGAGGCATACCGTGATTCTGTGGTAGCAAGTTACCGACAGGAGATGTTTGAACAGCGGTTTAATTTTGAAAAAAACAGGATAATTGATTCTGTGCGGCTAAATAATTACCGGGTGTTGAAAAATTATAATGATTCGGTGGTAATGGCAGTAAATGATTCAATTTGGTCAGTAGTTGACAAGTTGGCAGAATATGCTGATTTTATTGATACTACGCGAATTTATATGACCAATTTGGTTGGAGATGAATCCAGCATTCTGTTACAAAATGGCAATCAATATTTTTCAATGGTCCGGTTAAAAAACGAGCAAAATGATTCTTTGCGTATAGCAATTAAGAATCTGGATAAAAAGACAATTCAGATGCTTATTGCTGATGGTGTAACATTTAGCAGGTTTAAGCCCAAGCAAACCAAAGAATTTGATTTTAGTTCCTTAAGCAGAACTATGGCCGGACTAACCGGGGTAGGAGAAAAATACCAGGTTCTAACTCCATGGCGAATCGGGGGGGATGGTACAGTTGGTTTCACTCAAACATACCTTGAAAACTGGAAAAAAGGAGGAGAAAGTGCAATCTCTCTTTCATTAGTCTTGAAGGGTTTTGCCAATTATTCTAGTTACAACGGGAATGTCAAGTGGGAAAATTCAGGTGAGATAAGGAATGGCTGGATCAGGCCGGGAGGAAAAGGAGCGGAGTTTCAGAAGAATGATGATAAATTTGAGTTAACATCACGGTTCGGGTTGAGTGCATTTAAAAAATGGTATTATAGTTCGGAATTCGATTATGAAACACAATTTTTTAACGGATATAAATACCCCACTTCAGCCAATCCCAATCCTATTTCTGCTTTTATGTCACCTGCCCGTACCTATTTCAAAATTGGTCTTGATTATAAACCGCATAATAGATTTTCATTGTTTCTCTCTCCATTAACTATTAAAAATGTATTTGTAAAAGACACTGTAAAAATTGATCAGACGAATTTTGGTATAGATGCTGGTAAGCGGGGATTTTGGGAAATGGGTCTGAATGCTGATTTAAAATACAGCAAGGAAATTTTTACTGATGTTACTTACGAAACAAAATATAAAATGTTTATTAATTATCAGGAGCCTTTTCAGGATTTGGATATCAACTGGGAGAACCTTCTGGTGATGCCTTTAACGGATCATATCAACCTGAGGATGATGCTTCACCTAATATATGACGATGATGTTTTATTTCCTGTATATAATCCAAGTGGTGAACAAATTGGAGAAGAGCCCAAACTTCAGGTCAGGGAGTTTATTACTGTAGGATTTTCATATAAGATAAACCGTCAGGTTACCCGCACCAGGAAAAAGACTAATAATTAGTGTTTATCAATAAAGTAAAAAGTTTGGTTTAGAAAGTATGCTGACAAGGCCCTCCTAATGAATAAGGAGGATAAAACCTGCGGAGCCTGAAAAATGTGAATTTATTATTCGTAAATGAACATTTTGCTGGCACGCATAATACAGTCAGCGGACTTTAGGGTTATATATAAAGACCAGTGATAACGAAAGTGCCATAGATAATACTCGCTATACCATTCATTGTAGAAAACGCAAGGTTTACCTTGCTCAGATCGCCGGGTTTAACAAGTGTATGCTGGTAAATAAGCAGGGTTATGAATATAAAAGCTCCTGTCCAGTGGAGCCAGTTACCGGATATTATAATTGCGACTGCTATGACAAAACAGGCTGATAAAAAATGAATAGCTTTAGCCACTGTCAATGCCCGGCTTTTACCGATCAATGCCGGTATTGATTTAAGATTTGATAATTCGTCGAAATCTTTATCCATGAGGGCATAGATAATATCAAAACCACTTACCCAGAAAAAAACTGCAGCTCCCAGCAAAACCGGTGGCCAGTCAAAGGTACCTGTAACAGCCAGATAGGCGCCTACCGGAGCAATAGCAAGTCCAAGGCTTAGCACAAAATGACATAGAGCCGTAAAACGTTTTGTGTAGCTGTAAAATAAAATAATAAAGAGTGCTATTGGTGACAAGTAAAAGCAAAGAGTATTGATAAACCAGGTAGTTCCTATGAATAATAAGGAATTAGCGACAACAAAAATCAAAACGGAACGGGCTTTTAATATGCCTGCGGGTATTTCACGAAGTGCAGTGCGTGGATTCAATTTATCGTAATGACGGTCGAGATACCGGTTAAAACCCATTGCAGCATTGCGCGCAAAGACCATACATAGTAATATTAGTCCGAGCAAAGCAGGATTGAATTGATTGTTTTCATTTGCCACAGCCAGGAAAAAACCGATAAATGCAAATGGCAGTGCAAAAACAGTGTGCTCGAATTTTACCAGCCTTGAATAATTTTGCAGATTGCTCATTACCAATATGAGTTAAAACAGTTCGAACCAGTTACAGCTTATAAACTTTTTCGGTTCCTTCCTTTATCATATTCCGCAAATCTACAATTAATTTTGAATATTTTTGAATGAATTCTACATCAAATACATCGTGATTGGTAGTAAGTACAACGCAGTCGGCTTGCTGCAATATTTCGGCAGTAAGTTCTGTCGAGCTCATTAATAAGCCATTTGAAGTTTTTATTTTTTCGATAAACGGATCATGGTAACTTGCCTTACCTCCTTTGTGTGTTACTATATCTATTATTTCCAAAGCCGGCGATTCCCTTTCGTCATTAATATTCGGTTTATAAGCTACTCCAAGGAACAAGATTTTGCTTCCGTTAACAGATTTTTTTTGTCTGTTCAGTGCCGTAGCTATTTTAATATACATATAGTGTGGCATTCGCATGTTAATATGTCCGGCAGTATGTATCATACTAAGGTCAAAACTGAATTTTTTAGCAATATGCTCAAGGTAAAAAGGATCAAGAGGTATACAGTGTCCTCCGATTCCGGGTCCCGGATAGAATGCATGAAATCCAAAGGGTTTGGTTTGTGCGGCGTCTATAACTTCCCAAATATTAATGTCCATTTTGCCGGCAAGCAGTGCCAGTTCATTTATGAGGCTAATATTAACCAGTCTATATGTATTTTCGAGTATTTTAACCATTTCAGCAGTACGTGGTGAGCTCACAGTGTGTATTTTTTTTATAGCTTTGGAGTATATGGCTTTCCCGATTTCAAGACCTTCAGGTGTCATTGCACCGAGCACCTTGGGCGTATTTTTGGTATGATATTCTTTATTTCCCGGGTCCACCCGCTCCGGACTGTATGCCAGCCAGAAATCCTCCCCATGTTTTAATCCGCTTTTTCGTTCAATTAGAGGAAGAATGAAATCTTCGGTTGTTGTAGGATAGGTGGTGCTCTCAAGACTGATGAAGGTGCCGTATTTCATGTAACTGCCGATTTCAAGACTAGCATTTTCAATATAGCTCATATCAGGTTTTTTGAATATGTCTAGCGGGGTAGGGACACATATAAGTAAAGCATCACATTCTTTTATTTTGGTGAAATCAGTTGTAGCCGTGAATGAGACATTATCAACGACCTCACGAAGGACAGCATCCCTGATATCTTTTATATAATTGTTGCCATGATTGATCTTTTCAACTTTTTCCGGATTTTTATCAAATCCTATAGTTTTGATACCTGCTTCTGCAAAGTTAACCGCGAGAGGCAGTCCGACATAGCCGAGTCCTATTACGCCCACTACTTCCCTGCCGGCGTTTATTTTATCAAGAATATTTTTTGCGTGGTTCATTTTTATATGATTTAATTTCGTGTTTTAGTCTGTTTTTGTTGTTGGTTTTTATACAAATTTAATGTCTTAAAGTTGGTTAAATCCCTGCAATTTTATTGCAGTTGTTTTCAGTTTTTATAAATTTTTATTTTACGTTAATCATTTTGTTTTTTCTTTGTTACTTAAGATAATTTTATTTGCAATGTAAACCTACAGATTTTCAAACCATAGTGTTTGAGTCTTATTAAGGCAATTATTTTTTTAGACTGTTATTTACCGTTCCATTTTAGAATCCATTTTCGTTTTAGTTTAAAATTTCCAAAAATATGGTATCATTATTACACTTAATATAAAAGCTATAATTTGCATAGGTGTCCCTATCCGCAGAAAATCCCTGTGAGAATATTTTCCGAAGGCTTTAATCAACAAGTTAGCCCGGTAACCTCCGGCTGTCATAAAGCTAGAAGCTCCTGCAATTGCTATTGCTACAAAAAACGGCTGGGGTCTGACCCCCAATAATTGGGCAGCCATTACTGCTACGGGAAATACTAATGCCACTGCAGCATTGTTAGTCACTATTTCGGTAAGTATCGAAGTAGTAAGATAAATAACAGCAAGAGCCCCTACGGGTCCGAGTGATTTTACAACGCTTACGGCATCTTGCGCATACGCTTCGGCTATGCCGGAATTTTGAATTCCCTTACTGATAGCGAATGCCGAGGCAATGGAGATGATCATATCCCAGCTTACCGATTTAGTATAGTTTTCGTGAGGCATAATTTTCAGCCATACTAGCAGTATCGCCGCCAGTGCAACATAAGTGAAAATGTCCAGTCTCATTCCATAGCTGTAAGATACGATTTCATTTATTACGATAGCCGCTACCATTGCCGTAAGAATTATTAAGGCCGTCCACCTTTGCCACGAACTTTTTTTAACGTAATGGTCGCGAACATAGTTAACCAGGTAAAACATAGAAGAAGATTCCCATGTATTGATAAATTTTTCAGTCGCCAGCAATACTACATTATCTCCTACCTGTAATTTCAGATTATTCAGGTTTGCCTTCACAGGTTCGCCATTCCGGTGAATAGCTAAAATGACTGCGTTAAAATGGCCGAAAAAATCAAATTCTTTAACTGTTTGGCCCAATCCCATAAAACGCGGTGCCAATACGACTTCGTATTGTTTCAGGTTTTCCGGTTTTTCATCTTTAAGGAAATCTATACCTTTGATCTTTACGTCCTTATGTGCAAGAAGATATTTAAGGCTGTTAGCATCACCTTTTACCAGTATTTCATCTCCCTGTTCTATTAACAAGGGTTTCTCTCCCGGTCTTATTATCTGCTTATTCCGTTCAATACAGTATACATTTAGGTTTCTTAGTCCGGGAATTTTGCTTCCTAAAAGGGGTTTACCGATAAGATTATTGTTTTCTTTCAGCAGTAGATTATAATAATAATCTTTTGTTTCTGTATGTCTTTTACGAGGTTTTATTTTTTCTCCGGGCAATAAAGCATTGCCAAAAACAGACATATAAATAAAACCTACAATACCTATTATGCCACCAATCTTGGCTAATTCGAACAAATGAAGTCCTCTGAATCCGTTTTCAAGCAGGAGTCCGTGCACTACCAAATTTGACGAGGTTCCTATCAAAGAACACATTCCACCGAAGATAGCGGCATATGAGAGGGGTATCAGGAATTTTTTATATGATATTTTGAGTCCGTCAGCCCAACGGATAATTAACGGGGACACATTAACCACTATTGGCAGGTTGTTTAAAAAGGCAGACATGAAAGAAACAGGTACCATGAGGCGGGGTAACAAAAAAGTCATGGGATTCTTTTTGCGTGGCAGGTAAGCCTGTGCCAAGCGGGTTATCAGGCCTGACTGCTTGATACCTTCGTTTACCCAGAAAAGCACAACAATTATTACAACTCCGCTATTTGAGAATCCTGCTATCAATTCATCGGCAGAAATGATACCCGTTGCCATAAAAATGGCTGCGGCACTGAAAAGTATAGCTCCCGGCCGCATAGCCCGAATCAAAAAAGCCACTATCAGGAATGCAAGGGCTATTATTACTATCCATGATTGAAAAGTCATTTTATATTTTAATATTTATTATAAATTATTTACTCAAAGGGGTTTTACCCCTTAAACCCCACTTACTTTTTTCCTATAGCTGAAAAAAGTAAGCAAAAAAAGCCACCGCTGAA
>CAZTAL010000082.1:0-33389 GCA_964611525.1 uncultured Prolixibacteraceae bacterium | reverse complement strand
GAAAGAAAAAATAATCCTATATTTATCATGCAAATCAATCTAAAATTAGATTGTACACTTTACTCCGGATTAGGTGTACACTTTCACCGGAATACTCAGCTATTGGCAGGAAACGATCGGAAGACCGGAAAAATCACTGATATTCTCATCACCAGGATACAGCATAAAGTTAAGTATTTTGTCTTTGTTTTTGCAGCAATCTTAACAGAATACAGCACTGTAAATAACCTTGCTTTACAGTTTTATCCAAAGATAGACAATGAGTTACGATAAGTTATTGCCAAAACACGGAAAAGTGTAGCAATAAAATTTCCTGCGAGAAATACAGCTTAAAAAATAAAACAAATATATAGTTATCTGTATGTCTATATCTATTGATTTTTCTTTCTGTTTTATAAGATATTAAGCATTTGCTTTGTGTGAAATTTTACACTATATTCGCAGTATGGAAGAAGAAAAGTGGAAAATATTAATTTTGCTTTTAAGGGAAATTGCAAAAGAAAAGAAAATAACACACTGGGATATTGCTATCGAGACAGGCATAGACAGAGCCCATATTACGCATATTTTTAATTTAAGAAATAAGCCTGGTATAGATACAGTATTGAAAATAGCAGACGCTATTGACATTGATATTTCAGTCAAGACCCGGAACGGCAAAAAATTAAACTATGCTAAATTGTTAGAACAGGCAAAGAAAAATTACAAATAAATATTTAGGTGTAAACGTTCAATTAAGCGTTGTTCTGCAATTAAATATTTTATGAAAAAGGGGTTGGGAATCAGATGTTAGTACTTTTGTTAGCGCAAACAAAAAAAAGCTACAAAAACAAACTTGCAACTCTTTGATTATCAAGTGGAGCATACCGGAATCGAACCGGTGACCTCTTGACTGCCAGTCAAACGCTCTAGCCTGCTGAGCTAATGCCCCGATAAAGGGTGCAAATATATAAAAATTTTTAACCGGTAAATCAAATACATACTTTCTGCACGAACAAAAAAAAAGTTGCAAAAAACAGCATTAATAACAAGTTAAATTTTTTAACGACCAACATCATTCAAGGAATAAAATTTTAAAGATAATCAAAAAGAGAGATAAAAATCCACTGATTATTTTAAAGCTTGATAGTTCATATTCGTGATGTTAATGAAACTTATTACAAAGTATATTTACGTACCCGGCGGAAGTGTAGTCGAAGGCAGGCTTAATCCCACTAATCCCGGAGGAAGATATTATTAAACATTAAACCTCTAAATCACATAATTGGTGTAATTTTTGTGGTATAAATAATAGAAAATATAGTTGCTATTTGAAATTAAATTGTATAATTTGTTGGAATAACAAATGATTTTCCTGAAGAGTGTTAAAGTAAAGCAAAGTATATCAAATTTAAATTAAAAAAAATTTGACTTGCATATGATAATTATTTTTTATCTTTAACCTCTTTTTGTGATTAACATTTTATTGCAGTATAATATAAAATATTAAAGCTATGGAAGTTAAAAAAGCACCAAAAGCAGACCTTGAAAATAAAAGGAATCTTTTCCTGATGATAGGACTGGTAATAGCATTAGCTGTTGTACTTTTTGCTTTTGAGTGGGAAACCACACCCAAAAAGACGGAATCACTTGGTAAAATCGAAACTCAGGAAGTAGAAGAGGAAATCATACCTATAACTCGGGAGCAGGAAGTTAAGCCACCACCCCCCCCTCCGGCGCCTAAAGTTGTTGAGGTTCTTAACATTGTAGATGATGATGTTGAAATTGAAGATGAACTGGAGATAGAAGATACCGAGGCTGACGAGGAAACTATAATAGATGTTAAACCGGTGATTACATCCGACAAGGAAGAAGAGGAGGAAGAAGAATCAAAAGTATTTTTTATTGTCGAAGATATGCCTGAATTTCCTGGAGGAGAGATGGCACTCCGGCAATATATTGCAAATACTATTAAATATCCTGTGATTGCACAGGAAAACGGAATACAGGGAAAAGTTTACGTTACTTTTGTTGTTGACAAGGACGGAGGTATTTCTAATGCACGGATTGCCAGAGGTGTTGACCCGTCACTTGACAAAGAAGCATTACGGGTCATTAATACTCTTCCTAAATGGAAACCGGGTAAGCAGCGCGGGAAAACCGTTCGTGTATCTTATACCGTACCTATTAATTTTGTATTGCAGTAAAGAAATCAAATATTTTTCAAACTCCTGGCCCTTATGGGATCAGGAGTTTTTTATGCAATAAAATGGACATGATTGAATTAACTCCTGAAACAGAAAAAGCTGTAATTGTAGGTATCATCTATAAAGACGAGGATGAAAATCAAGCAAATGAATATCTTGATGAACTGGAATTTCTGGCTGATACAGCAGGTGCTGAAGTCCTGAAAAGATTTACTCAGAAACTCGTTACACCTAATACATCTACTTTTGTCGGCCCCGGCAAACTGCAGGAAATCAGTAATTATATCAAAGCAAATGAAGTGGATACAATTATTTTCGATGATGAGCTAACACCCACTCAATTGCGCAATATAGAAAGAAGAGTGGAATGTAAAGTACTTGATCGCACTAATCTTATTCTGGACATATTTGCACGACGTGCCAAAACAGCTCATGCAAAAACTCAGGTTGAACTTGCTCAATACCAGTATTTGTTGCCACGTCTTACAAGAATGTGGACACACCTCGAACGCCAACGCGGAGGGATCGGATTGCGCGGTCCTGGTGAAACACAAATCGAAACAGACCGCCGGATTATTCTCGATAAAATTTCAAGACTGAAAACACAATTAAAAAAAATTGACCGGCAAAAAGCAACCCAGCGAAAAAATCGTGGAAAACTTGTTCGCGTGGCACTGGTAGGATATACGAACGTAGGAAAGTCTACCCTTATGAATTTAATGGCTAAATCAGAGGTATTTGCTGAAAACAAATTATTCGCTACCCTCGACACTACGGTAAGAAAAATCGTTATTGCTAATCTTCCTTTTTTGATGGCAGATACTGTGGGTTTTATCAGAAAACTGCCTCATGATCTTGTAGAATCATTCAAATCAACTCTTGATGAAGTTCGTGAAGCAGATGTACTTGTGCACATAGTAGATATTTCTCACCCTGGATTTGAAGAACAAATAGATATAGTAAACAATACCTTGAATGAGATTGATCCGGTTGAAAAACCAATTATTTATGCTTTTAACAAAATTGATGCTTACGAGCATATCGAAAAAGAAGACGATGACCTTACTCCGGTAACCAAAATAAACTTTACACTTAAGGATTGGGAAAAATCATGGGTTGCAAAAAACAACAGACCTGCTGTTTTTATTTCAGCAACAAAAAAGAATAATATTGACAAATTTAAAGCTGTCTTATACAAAGAAGTAAAAAAAATCCATTCAAAACGATTCCCGTATGATGATTATCTTTATGATATTATATGGGAAGATGAGGACTGATCTTTTTTAAGACAAACCAAATGCAAATCTATCCTTTTTATTACCCTTAGGATAATTCTTCATTTGGGATAAATATCAGCGAATTAACTTATTTCTCCTTCTTTAATAAGCCATTCGGCTATTTGAACTGCATTTAATGCAGCCCCTTTCTTGATCTGATCACCAACACACCAGAAAGTGATATTATTAGGATCGGCAATGTCCTGACGTATCCGTCCTATGTAAACATCATCCTTGCCGGCAGCAAAAAGCGGCATAGGATATTGATTTTCGGCAGGATTATCTATCACAGTAATACCTTTAGTGTTTTTAAAAGCTTCCCTGACATCTTTGACAGATAAAGGTTCTTCAGTTTCAACCCAGATAGCCTCAGAATGGGCACGCGCTACCGGTATACGGACACATGTAGCACTTACCTCAGCTTCGGTATGCATTATCTTTTTTGTTTCCCAGTTCATTTTCATCTCTTCCTTTGTATAATCATTATCAAGGAAAACATCGACATGCGGAATGATATTCATGGCCAGTTGATACTGAAATTTTTCAACAGTGGTTTTTTTGCCTGCGGCAATATCCTTAACCTGCTGTTCCAATTCAGCCATTCCCTGGGCTCCAGCACCGCTGGCAGCCTGATAAGTTGCTACGCGAACTTTTTTGATTTTTGATAAATCATTGATTGGTTTTAGAGCTACAACCATTTGAATTGTAGAACAATTGGGATTGGCTATAATATTCCGGGGCCTTATCCTTGAATCTTCAGGATTTACCTCCGGAACAATCAGCGGCACATCATCATCATAACGAAATGCACTGGAATTATCAATCATAACAGTATCATGCTTTGTAATCGTTGAAGCAAACTTTCTTGATATTCCTGCTCCTGCAGAGGTAAGGGCAATATCGATACCCTTAAAATCATCATTATGTTTTAATTCTTTAACCGTAAGCTTTTTTCCCCTGAATTCATATTGTCTTCCGGCACTCCGCTCTGATCCGAATAAAACCAGATCATCTAAAGGAAAATTTCTTTCTTCAAGCACACGGAGAAATTCTTGTCCCACAGCTCCGCTTGCTCCTACAACTGCAACTCTCATAAAAAAAATTTTACAAATAAACTATTTTTTTCTTTTAAACCTGACGTAAAATTACTATTTTGCCATCAATTGCAAACAGAATGTTACGTATTATTCTAAAAATCTTAACGTTCACTTTGCCATTGATTGTTAACCCGGCTTATACACAGGAAATCTGGCAGGAAAATTTTCTGATTCCCGGAAAAGGTATATGGGGAAATGAAAATGGTACCATCCAGTCGGATTTTTCAGGAATTGAAACATGGACACTGGATACAGCAGGGATCAATCTCGATGGCCCTGATGACTATGCAAAAACGGTCAGTACTTCCGGAGGCCGTTTTGAATGTCGTGATATTGACGGAGAAGTAATATGGCGATCCGAACAGATTGACATTTCTTCTTATAACAAAATAAACATCCGGCTAACCGCTTATGAAACAGGAAGCGGCAATAATACTTCCAATAAATACCTTAAGGCCTTTTACATACTGAATAAAGGTGACACAATTGCTTTTGATACAAATGGCGTAAATCTTGGAAACTGGGGATCGGCTAATGTTGAACAACTTGAGCTGGAAGGGGAAAGTCTGCAAATTATTTGCTATATCAAAAATCATTATGCAAACGACAAAGTAACTCTTGACGAGGTAATTGTCTGGAAAAAAGAAAAACCCATGCCTCCGGTTAGTCGGAACGATATTATAATAAATGAAATCCTTTTTAATCCTTATCCTGACGGAGAAGATTTTGTTGAAATATACAACAACTCAGATAAAACCGTATCAGCTAACTGCCTTTTCCTTGCTAACAGGGATAAAAATATGGAACTGACACATATTTACCAACTTTTAAAATCAAAACATTTTATTAAACCCGGATCATACCTGGCAATAACAAAAGATGTAAAGGATATTTCATTGTGGTATGAGATCAAATGTCCGTCATGCCTTCTTAAAGTAAATAAAATGCCTTCCTATAACAATAAAGAGGGTCATGTAGTCCTGCTGAACGAAAAAATGGAAATTATTGATGAGCTTTATTATAACGAAGACATGCATTCCCCTTTTTTAAGAGACCCTGAAGGTATTTCTCTAGAGCGTATTTCTTTTTCTGCCCCGACTAACAAGGATGGAAACTGGAAATCTGCTTCTGCCATGTCAGGTTATGGAACTCCCGGTTATAAAAATTCACAGGCTGGTAATGACAATCTTTTTTCACCACAAATAGTTATTGAACCAGAAGCATTCTCTCCAAACTACGATGGTTATAATGATCAGTTATTAATCCGTTACCAAATGAATAATAAAAATTATTCAGCTACTATAAAATTGTTCGATGCTTCGGGAAGATACGTTTTAACCTTGCTAAATAATGAAATGCCCGGCATGAAAGGTATCATAAAATGGAACGGTGAGGATGAAACGGGACAACTCCAAAAGCCGGGAATATATATTATTGTTGCAGAAATCATTAGTGATAAAGGAACCGTTCATCGTTATAAAGATGCTGTAGTTTTAACTGGTATAACTGAATAAAGATTTGTCAGATCGTCAAATGAGTCCGGGTTAAAAGATGCTTTATAGAAAAAACATAGATGCGTAATTTCTATTTTTTCATTACCTTTATACAAATATTCATAAACCAGCCTTTTCCCATGACTAATGACAAGGTAAAAGAAATTCATAGTAAAATGGCAGCGCTTTGCAGTCGCTCCGAACAATGCTCCACAGACATCCGCAAAAAAATAATTGCTGCAGGACTTGACGCAGATGCTGCAGAACAAATAATCCAAAAATTAAAAAAAGATAATTTCATCAATGATGAAAGGTATGTCAGTTCTTATATTGCTGAAAAATTCCGGATTAATAAATGGGGGAAGGTAAAGATGAGATATTATTTGAGAATGAAAGGTTTGGATGATAGTTTAATACAAAACGGATTGGACGAAATGGATGATGAAAAATATTGTGATGTCCTCATTAAAACACTTAAAGAAAAAGCCCGTCAGGTTAAGAAGAAAAATAAATTTGAAAAAATGGGACAGGTTATACGTTTCGCTCAAAACCGTGGATTTGAACCTGAACTCATCCATCGTTATCTCAGCGAAGCAATTGAATAATTCGTCAAAATCTTATTAACTTTGCAACACACGATTAAATCTCACAATATAATGATATTAAAAGACCATGTAAAAGATTTATTTGAGCGCAGGGATGCGCTAAGGAGGCATCTTTGACTATGATGCCAAATTGATCCGGTTGAAAGAAGAAGAATTAAAAACCCAGGACCCCAATTTCTGGTCTGAACCGCAAAAAGCTGAAGCACAAATGAAAACTATAAAGTCTCTAAAAGAGTGGACTAATGGCTTCGAAGAAACAGATCAAGCTGTTGAAGATTTTGGTGTCCTTTACGAATTTTATGAAACCGGAGAAGCCACTGAAGAGGAGGTTGACCATTTATATAATGAAGCATTAAAGGAAGTTGAAAAGCTTGAGACAAAAAATATGCTGAGCAACGAAGAGGATAAACTGGGTGCTGTCCTTAAGATAAATGCCGGTGCCGGAGGAACAGAAAGCAACGACTGGGCAGAGATGCTTTACAGAATGTACACACGATGGTGTGAAAGCAAAGGTTATCATATTAAACTGGCAGATATGCAGCATGGAGATGAAACAGGCATAAAAAGTTGCACTCTTGAAATAGACAGCGAATATGCTTATGGTTACCTGAAAAGTGAAAATGGTGTTCACAGGTTGGTACGTTTATCTCCTTTTAATGCTCAAAATAAAAGGATGACTTCATTCACCTCAGTTTATGTCGCTCCATTGGTTGACGATTCCATAAATATAGAGATCAATCCCGCGGATATAACATGGGAGACTTTCCGCAGTAGCGGCGCGGGGGGACAAAATGTAAATAAAGTAGAAACAGGAGTTAGATTAAGGCATGCTCCTTCGGGAATAGTAATTGAGAATACAGAAAGCCGCTCTCAGACAGGTAATAAAGAGAATGCCTTACGACTTTTAAAATCACAACTTTATGAAATGGAACTTCGCAAAAGGAGGGAGAAAGAGATGGAAATTGAATCTCAAAAGAAAAAAATTGAATGGGGATCACAGATACGTTCCTATGTACTTCAGCCTTATAAAATGGTAAAAGACCTTCGCACAAATTATGAAACAGGAAATGTCAATGCCATACTGGATGGTGACCTCGACGATATGATAAAAGCTTATCTTATGGAATTCGGGGGCAATAAATAAATATAATCCTGAAATATCATTTGTGTTCAGTATAATAAGTAAAATTTTTTTAAGATAAAATTATTATGTAGCTTTATAATTATCTAAAAATCAATTTAATAAATTTATATAATTTTTCAAGAGACGCTTCGCGCTCTTTTTTGACCAGACTCATCACTTGATTTTTATAAATAATTTTTATAGTTTAACAGAAAGTAAGGTTTGTTGCAAATTTTTTTATCTTATAAAGAGATTACCATGTATTCGAATGAAAATTATATAAACCGGGAGATTAGCTGGTTGTCCTTTAATGAAAGGGTTTTACAGGAAGCTAAAGATCCACAAACACCTTTATTTGAAAGGATCAGGTTTATAGGAATTTTTTCAAACAACCTTGATGAATTCTTCAGGGTAAGGGTTGCAACAGTTCGTAGAATGGTTGATCTTGGTAAAGACGAAGAAAACCTGTTAGGTAATTATACTACTCAGGAATTACATGATAAAATACAGGAAATTGTCTATTACCAACAAGGAAAAGTACAGGTAATATTTAATGATATACTCACAGAACTCAATAAGAACAATATATTTATTGTAAATGAAAGGGAACTGAGTCATGCACAGGGAATTTTCGTCAAAAAATTTTTTTACGAGAAAGTGCTACCCAATTTGGTTCCTATAATGTTAAACAAAAAAAATAAATTCCCATATCTGCGAGACAGATCCGTTTACCTCGCTGTTAAACTATCAAGCAAGTCTAATCCCGACGATTTTGCCTATTCGCTTATCCGTATCCCCGGAAAATCCTTGGAGCGTTTTATAGTACTGCCCAAAGAGCGGGGCAAAACCTATGTAATGCTTCTGGATGATATTATTCGTTATTGTTTTGATGACCTCTTCTTCTATTTCGATTACAATGTTTATGAAGCATATACAATAAAAATAACCCGAGATGCAGAAATAGATATTGATGATGATATCTCAAAAAGTTTTATTGAAAAAATGAGCCAAAGCCTCAAAAAAAGAAAAAAGGGTAAATTGGTTCGTTTAATTTATGACCGGGATATTCCCAATGACCTGCTGGAATTCATCCAGAAAAAAATGAAACTTGATAATGAGGAAAATTCCATTCCAGGGGGAAGATATCATAACCATAAAGATTTTATGAACTTTCCCGAAATTGGTGATAAAAAACACTATTACCCAAAGCTCACTCCTTTCAGAAATAAAAATCTTCCTCCGCATACAAGTATTTTGAGAATACTTCGCAGTAAAGATATTATGCTGCATTATCCATATCAAACTTTTAACCACTTTCTGGATTTTTTAAGGGAAGCAGCCATTGATCCTGAAGTAAATGAAATAGGTATAACAATTTACAGAGTAGCAACCGACTCAAAAGTTATTAATACTCTTCTTAATGCTATAAGAAACGGCAAAAAGGTTACTGTGGTTATTGAATTACAGGCCCGTTTTGATGAGGAAGCAAACATCTATTGGTCAAATAAACTGCAGGAAGAGGGAGCTGATGTAATTAACGGGATTCCCGGAATGAAAGTCCATTGCAAACTGGCATGGATAAAAAGGCATGAAAGTGGCTCTTTCCGTAATTATGCTTATATAGGAACCGGAAATTTTCATGAAGAAACGGCGCGTGTTTATGCTGATGACGGACTACTAACAGCAGACCCTCAATTGGCAGATGAAGTAGAAAAAATTTTTGATTTTTTCAAACACAACTATAAACATTTTAACTATAAACACATGGTTGTCAGCCCTTTTCATATGTTTGACAAATTTGTAAAACATATTGATCGTGAAATAGAACTGGCAAAAAAGGATAAAAATGGCTGGATGATCCTGAAGATGAACAGTCTGATAGATCCAGCCATGATGAACAGATTATATAAAGCTGCCGAAGCAGGTGTAAAAATCAAACTTATTGTAAGAGGTATAATGGGTTTGAAGATTGATCAAAAAAAACTCAAAAAAAATATTACAGCTATCAGTATTGTTGATAAATATCTCGAACATTCCCGGATTTTTCTTTTTGGTGACGATGGCAATGAAATAATGTATATCTCATCGGCAGACTGGATGCCTCGTAACTTATACCGGCGGATAGAAGTTGCCTGTCCCATATATAACGAAACTATCAAAAGGGAACTTAAAGAAATGCTTAATATTCAGCTAAGAGACAACACAAAAGCCAGAATTCTTGATCCTCAACTAAAAAACCAGTATAACAACAGAAACGAAAATTCAAAATACCGTGCCCAAGAAGATTATTACAATTATATTAAAAGTAAACATCATATTATAATAAAAATATATCACAATCCCCGTTGCTCAAAAAGCCGGGCAGGATTAAAGTATCTTGAAGAAAAAGGTTATGAACTAAAAATAGTAAAATATATTCAAGACGGAATATCCATTGAAAACCTTCAGGAAATAATTGAAAAAACAGGAAAAAAACCTTTTGACCTGGTAAGGAAACAGGAAAAATTATATAAAGAAAAATATAAGGATAATAATTATTCTGACAGTGAATGGATGCAAATTCTGTCAGAAAATCCGAAACTGCTTAAACGTCCCATAGTAATAAACGGTAACAAGGCTATTCTGGCCGATCCTCCTGAAGCTGTGAAGGAAATTATTTAACCTGAAGTTGAGTCTTAAGTCTACCTATTTCATCAACAAGTATACTTTTCTTCTTTATAGCTTTTGATAAATCCAGAGCATCTTTCACGGCTTGCTTATCATATGTTTCCAGTATTATATAATAATACCTGTCACCAAGAAAAACGGCTTTCAGCCTGCGATCTGTATTATTGGCAATAAATTCAATTACGCCGTTGTCTTTGCCATTCCTGTAAGTAACTTTTTCCCATTTTGAATCCATAAAATCACTTCGATGGTTATTTACATCATCTAATGGTATCTTTTCAGTCTTTGCATCATCACCGCGGTCATATACCCGTATACCTGTATGATTTAACCATTCCTCTCCATGATAATTGCTGCTGAGATAAATTTCTCCCCTTTCATCCAGATGAATTTTTATATATGATCTGTCCCATGACCGCTCAAAATCCTGCCTTTTATGAATATATTGTGTATACCTGTCGAACTGCGTTTTTTCTTTCTTAAAAGGCCTTTCCAATTCAGAAATCAGGACTTCAAGAGAATCAAGCTGTGCTTCTTTCCGGTGAAGCAAATCGAACTGAATCTCACTTTTCAAATTATTAGCAGCATTGACGGAATAAACCGCCTTAGGATATAAATCAGGTATGCTGTCAAGATGCTTCAATGCAGCAATTGTATCATTATTTTCTAACAGTGAACGGACAAGGTTCATTCTCCCCCTTGCCTTATCTTCATCGGAAGGTCCACATGCAGCGAATAAAATTACCAGTAAAACTATTGATATTTTAAAAACAAATTTCATTTATATTTTGATTAAAAAATTAATTATCAATTATTTATTCAAAGGGCTTTTTTTATTTATTTTTTAAAAAGGTACAAGAAAAAAAAGAACTCGTCATCTAAAATAATAAACGGATACTGTTTAATTCATATCACCCCTTAAAATTCCATTTACTTTTTTTCTGTAGCTTAAAAAAATAAACAAAAATACACTGATGAAGGGAAAATTGCTGAAAATAATTTTATCATGGCTTTTATACCTGTTACTTAACTATTTTATTTTGCAAAATTTCCTCTATACCTGAACCGTTATCCTGTGTTTCCGACAAATTTAATAAAATGTGATTACAAAATGCATATATTCATTTTTAGGAAAAATATAAAATAACAAATACACAGTGTAAGAAACAAAATAGTTTTTTAATCAAACAGATATTTTATATTTTTAGTCCCTGAAGTTGCAAAATCATGATAACATTAACTCAACTGGAATATATTGTGGCTGTGGATACATACCGCCATTTTGGAAAGGCAGCAGAAGCATGCTATATCACTCAGCCCACACTTTCCATGCAAATAAAAAAACTTGAAGAGGACCTGGAAATAATTATTTTTGATCGTAGCAGGCAACCGCTAATTCCAACGGATATTGGGCAGCGGTTAATTGAACAGGCGAGACTTGTCCTGAATGAAAATAATAAACTGTACGACATTGTCAAGGAACATAAAAACGAAATTTCAGGGACACTGAGAATCGGTATCATTCCAACGCTGGCCCCCTATCTTTTACCAATTTTCATTGGCAAATACAAAAAAAGGTATCCTAATATATTCATTAAGGTAATTGAACATACTACTGAAAAAATTATAGACCTTCTTCATAAAGACCTTATAGATGCAGGTATTTTGGTTACTCCGCTCAAAGAAGAGAAAATAATAGAAAAACCGATTTTCTATGAAGAAATGCTTATTTACCTAAATGCGGAAAATATATTATATAAAAAAGAACAAATTACCCTTAAGGAAATTGCTATCCCTGAATTATGGCTGCTTAGCGATGGACATTGTTTTCGGGAGCAAGTCATAAATTTATGTTCTTTCCTGGGGTCTGTTGACAGTAATTTACCCTTCCACTTTGAAGCCGGATCTCTTGAAACACTTATGAATATTGTAGACCGTGAAGGAGGAATTACATTAATACCCGAACTTGCTAAAGCGGGTATGTCTGAAAAAAGACTCAGTAACATCAGGTCATTTAGTGATATTAAGCCACTACGGGAAGTTAGCTTGGTATATTCAAGACACTTTGCCAAACATAAACTAATAAATCTGCTTTGGCGGGAGATAAAAGAAGATATCCCCGAAGAACTTCAAGATGAGCAAAGAGGCACAATTGTGGATTGGAAATAATTTTTCCCCTTTAAAAAAATTAATTACATTTGCGCCCTGATTTTAGCGGACGTGGCGGAATTGGTAGACGCGCTAGACTTAGGATCTAGTGCCATAACGGCGTGGGGGTTCGAGTCCCTTCGTCCGCACTTACTAAGCCAACCGGAGATATTACATGATACATAATAAAAATCAGAATGACTAACTCTATCCTATACCCTTAGAAATAACCAATTAATGAGATAAAAATTATAAAATTCTATACGAATGAACATTACCAGGGAAAATATCAACAATGTTAACGCAATAATAAAAATTCTAATCGAAAAATCCGACTACGAAAAGACTGTTGAGGAAACTCTCAAAGAATACCGTAAAAAATCTTCTATATCAGGATTCCGTCCGGGAAGGGCACCTTCGGGACTTATCAAAAAACGTTTTGGCAAAGCTGTTCTTGTTGATGAAATTAATAAAATGCTTTCCCAAAACCTGACTAAATATATAATGGAAGAAAATCTGAATATTTTAGGTGAACCTCTTGGCAATAAGGAACAGCAAAAAAAGATAGACTGGGATAAAGATGAAAATTTTGAATTCGTTTTCGACATTGCCCTGGCACCGGAAATTGATGTCCCTCTGAACAAAAATGAAAAAATAACCTACTATACAATTAAGGTCTCCGATGAAATGATAGATAACCAGGTGAAAATGATCACCTCGCGGATGGGACAAAATGTAAAAGCAGATGAAGTCAAAGAAAAAAGTTTGGTCAGAGGTAATTTTACAGAGCTCGATGATGAGGGAAAAATAAAAGAGGAAGGAATCCGACCTGAGGGAGTTTTAATTGCAGTTGATATTATAAAAAATGAAGAAATAAAAAAACAATTTCTTGGAAAACATGAGGGAGGAGAGGTTATTTTTAACCCGGTGACAGCCTTTGATAACCGTAAAGAAGTGGGGCGACTTTTAAATATTACTGAAGAAGAAACGAATCAGCTGGATAGTATTTTCAAATTTAACATTACCGAAATTCTTGAATTTAAAGAAGCCGAGCTGAATGAAGAATTGTATAAAAAATTATTTGGTGATGACACTGAAGTTAAAACCGAAAAAGATTTAAGAAACAAGATAAAAGATGAGATTGCCGCTAACCTGGTTGGGTCTTCAGATCGAAAATTTACGAATGATGCCCGGGAAGCTTTAATTGAAAAAATAAATCCGGAACTCCCTGAAATATTTTTAAAAAGATGGCTGAAAGAAACCAATGAAGATGTTAGTGATGATCAGATCGAAAAAGATTTCCCCGGATTTCTTAAAGACCTGAAATGGCAGTTGATCAAAAATTCAATTGCAAAAGAAAATAATCTCAAGGTGGAAGATGACGAAGCATTTCAATTCGCCAAAGAATTGGCCTATATACAATACACCCAATACGGTATTCCAAATGTGTCTGAAGAACAGCTTGAATCATTTACAAAAATGGTTATGGAAAAGCCGGAGGAAAAAGAAAAAATATATACTAAAATTCTTGAAAATAAGGTGATCGAACATATTAAAGACAATATTACACTTAAAAATAAAAAAGTAACACAAGAAGAATTTCAGGAAATGACAAAATAATTTTTTGTATTTTTGCGTCATTTCGATATATAGGTTTTTTAATGTTTATAAGATTATTAATTCGCTGAATAATAATTGTGTCAAAAGCATGGAACATAGGAATCTTTATTGACCGGATTTTTATTTTTAATAATATGCTTATAATAAATTTTTCACATACATTTGTGGTTTAAAAATCAACTTCTTCAAAGTTTTAATAAGCAGAATATAATGAAAAAACAGGACGAATTTAAAAAATATGCAATAGGTAACGCAGGAATCAGCAGTCTGACACTCCACCGGTACAGCTCTGCCTTCGGAAGTTACATCTCCCCTACCATCATTGAAGAAAGGCAGCTTAATGTTGCTTCTATGGATGTATTTTCGCGACTGATGATGGACAGGATCATTTTCCTTGGTGTACCTATTGACGATACGGTAGCTAATATTATACAGGCTCAGTTATTGTTCCTTGAATCTACTGATCCTGCAAAAGATATACAAATATATTTCAATACACCGGGAGGCCACGTTCATGCGGGTCTGGGAATATATGACACTATGCAGTATATTTCAGCAAATATAGCTACTATATGTACAGGGATGGCTGCTTCAATGGGAGCAGTATTGCTTACTGCCGGCACCAAAGGTAAACGGTCGGCACTTAAACACTCAAGGATAATGATCCACCAGCCTATGGGTGGCGCAACAGGTCCTGCTTCTGATATTGAGATTACTGCCAGGGAAATACTCAAAATAAAAGCTGAATTATATAGTATTATTGCCCTACATAGTGGTAAATCGGTAAAACAGGTAGAAAAAGATGCCGATCGTGACTACTGGATGACTTCTTCCGAGGCAGTAAAATATGGTATGATTGATGAAATTTTGCAACGAGAAAAAAAGAAATAATGGCAACTAAAGGCAAAACAGATAAGTGTTCTTTTTGCGGCCGTGAAAAAAGTGAAGTTAACCTTCTTATAGCGGGCATTGACGGACATATATGTGACCGTTGTGCCGAGCAGGCTTATTCCATTGTACAGGAAGAACTCAAAAAAAATAGCAATTTTGATCTTGCCGAAGTTCAACTTCTAAGGCCAAAGCAGATCAAAGAATTTCTCGATCAGTATGTTATCGGACAGGATGAAGCAAAAAAAATAATTTCCGTTGCTGTTTACAATCATTACAAAAGACTTACACAGCAAATGGATAAAGATGAAACCGAAATAGAAAAATCAAACATTATCCTTGTAGGTGAAACAGGAACGGGTAAAACACTTCTTGCAAGGACAATTGCTAAAATGCTTCATGTACCATTTACTATTGTAGACGCAACTATTTTAACAGAAGCGGGTTATGTGGGTGAGGATATTGAAAGTATCTTGACAAGATTATTACAGGCAGCAGACTATAACGTTGAATCTGCTGAACGTGGGATAGTATTTGTTGATGAAATTGATAAAATAGCCCGTAAAAACGATAACCCTTCAATCACCCGTGATGTTTCAGGAGAGGGAGTTCAACAGGGACTACTCAAATTACTTGAAGGATCAATAGTTAATGTTCCGCCACAGGGGGGGCGTAAGCATCCTGAACAAAAACTTATACCAATAGATACAAAAAATATTCTTTTTATATGCGGAGGAGCTTTTGATGGCATTGAACGGAAAATTGCCAACCGTCTGAACACTAAAGTAATAGGCTATAGTGCTGCCAGAGAGGTAGACCGTATTGAAAGGGAAAATCTGCTTCAGTATATTGCACCACAAGACCTTAAAGCTTACGGATTAATACCTGAAATAATCGGACGATTACCAGTGCTTGTGCATTTGGACCCTTTAGAAAAAGATGCTCTCCGCAGAATTCTTACTGAACCTAAAAATTCTGTCATAAAACAATATAAAAAATTATTCCACATAGATAAAATTAAACTGGAGTTTGAAGAAGATGCTTTATTATATATAGTAGAAAAGGCTATTGAATTTAAACTGGGGGCCCGCGGATTGCGTTCTATATGCGAAAATATTATGAATGATGCCATGTATGAGTCCCCAACTGAAAAAATAGATACCCTGACTATTACAAAAGAGTATGCCCGAAGCAAACTTGACAGGACAAGTATCAGAAGGCTGAAAGCCAGTTAACATCCAAAGTCCGCTGACCACTTATGTTTTGTCTTAATGATTTATTCAGTAGGACTTTTTCACTGAACTTTTCAGATCAGACTCTTATACAAATTTAACCTTCCCAGATGGGTATTTCCATATAAAAAGTTGATCCTTTATCCTGTTCGGTTTCATACCAAATATGCCCTGAAAAATTCTCGACAATATTTTTCACAATTGCTAGCCCCAGTCCCATGCCACTGGATTTAGTAGTAAAACTGGGACTGAATAATTTATCCCGAAGATTTCCGGGAATACCCGCCCCGTTGTCTGATATTGAAACTACCGCATAATGTTCCCGCCTGCTAAGATTAATAATAATCTTCGGCACCCTGTCCTCAGGAATTGCCTGTATACCGTTTTTAATAAGATTTATTACTGCACGTGAAAATTGTTCCCTATCGACATTAACCTCAAGATATTCCAATCCACCCGTATGAAATTCAATATTTCCCTGATGAGTGTCAAACAGGTCAATAACCTTCCTGAGTTGGTCAACCAGTTTAAATATTTGGGTTTTTGCCATAGGCATCTTAGCAAAATTGGAAAATTCCGTAGCTATATTGGAAAGATTATCTATTTGCTCAATCAGCGTGGATGAAACCCTTTCAAGATATTCATTATATTCTTCATTCTTACCTTTTGCCCGTTGTAAATGCTGAATGTTCAATTTCATCGGTGTTAGCGGATTCTTAATTTCATGGGCAATTTGTTTAGCCATTTCCCGCCAGGCAGATTCACGTTCTGATCGTGCAAGCAATTCTGCACTCACGGCTAGTTCATCAACTTTTCTATTATATTCCTTAACAAGACTGCCGATTTCGTCATTACGTTTATAATAAATGGGCTCATTTTTCTTACCCAACTGCATCTTTCGAAGATTTTCCTGAATTATCACAAGTGGACGTGTAATTTGATTTGAAATAAATATCGCAACAATAATACTAACTAGGAATAATAACACATACAAGTTGAGAA
This sequence comes from uncultured Prolixibacteraceae bacterium, assembly GCA_964611525.1. Classification (GTDB taxonomy): domain Bacteria; phylum Bacteroidota; class Bacteroidia; order Bacteroidales; family Prolixibacteraceae; genus JAAYJR01. The sequence goes on along the minus strand of CAZTAL010000082.1, from coordinate 16,051 downwards.
ATGCAACGATAATAGTGGAAAGTTCCTGACTATAACGGTCTTGTTTGATAAAATAGGGCAAATTGATAACTCCCAGATAATCTCCTGTGTTATTTATTATTGGCCTGTATGCAGACAAATAAGACATCTTTCCAATCTCCTCAGGCAAAAGGTAGTTAATTTGAAAATTATTAAAAATCTGGTAATAAGCTCGTGTATTCATCATAGGGGAAATCAATCCGCGGTTATAAATCTCATTACGCGAAGAAGTGATCAATCTCCCGTCTGTACCATAAATATTTATATCTGTCTTAAAAATATTAGAAAGTTTAATCAATTCACGGTTAAGCCAGTCTACTAACCCAACAGTGATTTCGTCCACATCTTCCAAGCTCATATCGATTTCCTCAGCAATGGATATCATTTTCTCATTCAGATCTTTCCTGTGACCTTCCTTATATTCCCTGACATTATACCATACTGTAGCCATAGCAACCATCAGTAAAGAAACAAATACAATAGAAATGATAGCTGCCTGAATTTTAAATTTTAAATCGAAATTAACACCATGTCTCCGGACCGACCGATTAACAATTAAAATAAGAATTAATACTGACAATAAATAAAAAACAAACAGATAAGGGAAGGATATAAGATAGTCTACAACATTAAACATTTCCCGTGATACAATAACGTAATTGTCTTCACGCGAATGGTAAAAAAAATGTTCCATCCCATCCCAGGTATAATACTCGTACTCTTTATCTGACGCGGGATAAGAATGCACATAAAAATTATAATTATAGTCACCATGCTTGTCAGTAAGCTCACCACCGTAATATTTTGCGTAATCAAATTTCTTATAATTGTCAGTTCTGGCCATTGATTTATCAATAAGCAATTCAGGGAAGCCAATGCCCTCAATAAGTAAATCGGAATTTAACTCAATAAAAACAGAAACTCCTCCATAATGAAGCCAACCGGTATAAGAGATACGCCCGTTCATATTATCCATGAAATAGAAATTTGTTCCCTCTATTTTAATACCCTGGACTTCTATCATGTCTTTAAAAAAATCTATACATGGTGCCATTCTTTTTTCCATTTCTATAAACAGACTGTCTGTTCCCGAACAAACAAAAAATCTCACGTCATAACGTCTGAAATAACTACTGAAATATTTTTGTTCAATATAATCGATAAGTCCCTCATCTTCTAATATCAACCTCGGTATAACTGAATCGATATTGATTTGATTTTGGATTTCAACCAGAAATACTTCAGCAGCAGGATCACGTTCAGCAACAAGATTAGTTGCCATCAGTTTTTGCATTTCCCTCTGTTTAGATGCGGTGGTGTGGTAAAAAACCACGAGTGAATATAATGATGCCGCCGAAACAAATATGATCAAATAACTTAAAGTAAATTTTTGAAGATAATTTTTACTGAACAAAGAAGCCAAAATTGTTGCTGCTATATACAATGACAGTGCTTCATAATAAACCTTGCCCACTGAAATATATTGGAGGACTCCCAGTAATAATGAAATCACCAAAACTATACCTGCCAGTTCATAAAATTTAAAATCATTATGTGACTTGTCAACAATTTTAATCGTAAAAAACAAAACTGCCAATAACAATAATCCAACTGCAAAAATTGCCAGTCCGGTTTGTGCAGTAACATCGATAATCCTGTTCAGCGAAAATGATATTGTACTGTTAAAAATAAGTTCTCTGATATAATAATGCACTAACAGATAAAAACTACCAGATAGAATAAGGAATGACACAATAATTTTTTTCCCCTGCAGCATGGTATCCCGTTCTATTTTTTCAATATCAATACTTTTCCCAAAATTGAACATCCAGAAAAGAAAAAACACAGATAATAAGAAAAAATCTCCCAATGAAGGCAACCAGTAACTGAGGGCAAAAACAGAAGGACTAAAAAAATCTAAATGGAAAAAAACCTTAGGTATCCTGAATATTAGGTGAAGCCAATAAACAATAAACAGGGCAATACCAAGGAAGAACAGCTTCAATAAATGATGTGCTTCCAAATCAATAAACCATTGACGGAAACAAAGTAAAAGTATAAGGAGGCCGATAAAATAAATAAATCCCGGAAGATATAATTGCTTTGTTGTACAAAGGTAACTGCCTACCGGTTGAATAGAAAAAAGATAATTGCAATTAATGCTATAAACAGGATAAGTATCTTCACTCTCGCTTTCAACAACTTTAAAATCATCGGGAAGGTCATATTCTTTTGAAAAAGAATTCCTGAGATATTTATTCTCATAACTGTAGCTATACTTAATCAGGTGTAATCCATAAATATGATAATCATCCTGAACTAATCCCCTCACTAGGTAATAACCATTAGGCATCTGGATCAGTCCTTCTCCCTTCAGTAACAAGCTGTCCTGTTCTTCATAAAAAGATATCGAACGGTCAGACCAATAGTGTAAGTCACCGGACTTATATACTAAAATACCGAAATATTTTTCTTTGAGCCAGCTAATATCCTCATTGACATGTTCATGAAAATTACCTATAAAATCATCATTGTGAGCTATGGAAGCAATAGAAGTCAAATAACCTACAAGCTCTTTCTCATTTTCATTTATTTGTTCCCGGAAATCATTGATCAAATGGGTTTCAGGATGTTTTTTAAAAAGTCCGTTTTCAATAATTGCAGCTATTATAAAAATACAAACAGCAATAACAAGGTAACTATATTTATTTAATTTCAGTAACATATTAGATACTTTTAGAACCTATACGTCTATTCATTATGATATGGTTCACCCCTTATAATGGTAAAAGCCCTGTAAATTTGTTCAGTACACAAAAGTCGAGCCAATTGATGAGAAAAGGTCATTCGCGAAAGCGAAATTTTTGATGCAGCTTTCTTATAAACCTCATCTGAAAAACCATATGGTCCTCCAATCGCAAAAATCAACTCCTTAGCGCCGTATATCATTTTTTTCTCAATAAATACCGCAAACTCCTGCGAGGAATAATTAGTACCATGTTCATCAAACAAATGTAATTCTTTTTCATGACTCACTTTGGCAAGAATTTTTTCTCCTTCTAAAATTTTCTGAACTTCTTTTTCAATATTCTTAACTCTTTTTAACTGAGGAATTTCAATAAATTTAAAATCGCAATAATGTACTAGTCGCTTAGTATAAAGTTCAATACCTTCCTTTAAAAAACGTTCATTAGTTTTCCCTGTAACCAATAAAGTAATCTTCATTCTGTAAAATGAATTATAATTTTATAATTTTACACTAAATTAAGAAGCTAAATTAAGAAGCTACAATACTTTTGCATAGTTTTTGCTATAAATATGGAGTTTAAATCTCTGAAAATAATAAATATGCCATTAAGAAAGAAATCATTTATTATAATTACCCTTTTTGCAGTAATTATTATTAGCTCATTATCTGCAAAAAGTCAGGTTTCCGATGACATAATATTAAGCCTGAAATCGGGTAATGCTAAAATTCTTTCCGATCATTTCAATCAAAATGTTGAGTTGGTTGTACCCGAAAGCGATAATGTTTATAGCAAAGCACAGGCGCAACAAATTGTCGGTAATTTCTTCAATTCTTATAAACCTGTTAGTTTCACAGTGATTCATAAGGGTGGTAAGGATGAAGCTAAATATGTCATTGGCAATCTTGGAACCAAACAAGGTGATTTCAGGGTTTACTTTTTACTTAAACAGAGCGAAGGTAAAGAATATATCCATCAGTTAAGAATAGAAAAACAGGAATAACCCTATGAAGAAGGGTTTATATAATCACAAGTGGTACAAAAATAACGTAGAAAAACTCATTGAAAGGGCTGAACAAATTTCCTTGCCATTTTTTGATGGTATACCAATTTATAATGTAGCCCTGTTCTTTTGGCGTAGCATTGTTAATGGTTCCATTACAACCCGGGCATCAGCCATAGCATTTTCATTTTTTATAGCTTTCTTTCCAGCCATATTGTTTTTATTCACTCTTATCCCTTACATACCCATAGAAAATTTTCAAAATGAACTTTTTTACCTTATCCATGAGCTACTACCCCAAAGCACATTTAGTACAGTTGAGGATACTGTGAAAGATATTATAACAAGACCAAGAGGCGGATTGCTTTCTTTTGGATTTTTAATGGCGCTGGTTTTTGCTACTAACGGACTTGCTTCCATGATGAGTGCTTTCGATGCTACTATACACAGTATACACCGGCGTTCATGGATAAGCCAGCGATTAACTGCAATATTGTTACTTATTATTCTTTCTGTATTACTCACTATTGCTATTACTCTGCTTGCAGGTGGACAAACAGTTATTAACTACCTGAGGGAAAATGAAATATTACGTGACAATTTTACTGTATTCCTTCTTAATTTTGGAAAATGGGTAGTAATTATTTTCCTCTTTTTCTTTGCCTATTCTTTTTTATATTATTTCGCTCCCGCGAAGAAAACAAAATGGCGTTTTATCTCGGCAGGAGGCACCCTGTCAACTATACTAAGTATTATTGCATTAACAGGCTTTACTTTCTATATTAATAACTTCAGTCAGTATAACAAACTTTATGGTTCCATAGGTACATTGCTGATTATACTTTTTCTAACTTATATCATGTCTTTGATACTCCTTATCGGATTTGAACTGAATGCAAGCATATACCAAGCCCGTACTGAAAAAGAAGAAGTTGGTGAAAAAAAAAATCTGGGAGAGGAAGAGATTATATCTTTCTGATAAATTTCAAAAAAATATAATCTCCTTATCATTTCCTTCCCTGCTTGAAAAGTATTTCCTTTTCTTTTTTGGTTAGACTATCATATCCTGATTGGGCTATCTTGTCCAGGATACGGTTTATTTCTTCCTGGTACATGTTTTTTTGACGGTTGTATTCATAATCATCTCGTGGAGGTTGATTATGGAAGGTTACTTTCATTTTTTCCCTCGATTTCAACCGGTTTTTCATCTTGTTAGCAAGACTGGTCAACCATGATCCGGTATCCCTCCCGCGACGAAGCTGATAAATATAAAACCAACCAAAGGCAGCACCTCCAAGGTGGGCAAGATTACCTCCCGGATTTGATGCTGAAATGCCAATTACAGATAAGACTACATAAAAAATAGCGACATATTTTAACGGGAATCTGCCAATAAAAAACAGATGTATTTCCCTGTTCGGATCATAAACTGCCGTAGCAGTTAAAATTGCTAGTACCGATGCTGAAGCGCCAAGAAGGAGTCCTCTTACTGCAACGAAAGCCGGAAAAATATTAAAAGCAAATACATACAAAAATGCTCCGCTAATTCCCCCCAACAAATAAACAATCCACAACTTCTCTCCTTCAAAATGATAAAGAAACAATTTGCCGAACCAGTATAGCCCCAGTATATTAAAAAGAAGATGGAGAAATCCGGCGTGCAGGAACATATATGTTAGAGGAGTCCATGGCCTGCCCGCCAGCATAGTTAAATCCGATGGCACCGAAAGCCATTCAACCAAAAAAAGATTCCTACCTGCCAAGTAAAAAAAAACACCTATGATTTTAATTACCAAAAATACTCCGAGATTAATATAAATCAATCTAGTTAAAACAGAACCCTCCTTAAATGTTCTTTTTATTTCAGTCCAAATATCCATTCAATAAAAATGCTTAGTTTTTTTATTCCAGTATTTGATTAATAAATAACCAAATAACATGCCACCAAGGTGAGCAAAGTGTGCAACATTACTTCCGGGCTGCGAAAATCCAAGATAAAGTTCAATTAATCCGTATCCAATCACAAAATACTTTGCTCTGATGGGAATAGGAGGAAAAAGTAACATCAATTGAGTATTGGGAAATAACACCCCAAAAGCCAGCAAAACGCCAAACACTGCTCCTGAAGCACCAACTGTGGGTATATTCATTTTCAAATCTAGAATTCGCTTCATAAGATTTCGTCCCTCAGCAGCGTAAGAAGAATTAGAAGGATTGTCATACCATGTATTGATAAAATCGCGGACATGGGCTGAAGCATTCGGTAGATTCTTATTAACAAACTGATCAAGGATTTCAGGGGAAGGTGTATTTCTGAAAGCTTCAACAGTATTCTGCATACTAGAAATCTCAAGATAACTGACAAACATATGCAGGGTGACAGCTCCCAGTCCTGTTACAAAATAATAGATCAGGAATCGTCTTGAACCCCATACACTTTCAAGTACCCGCCCAAACATCCAAAGGGCAAACATATTAAAAAAAAGGTGTGCAAGTCCACCGTGCATGAACATATGGGTTATTATCTGATGAAGTCTGAATTTATCAGAAGCCGGATAATGCATACCGAAAAATTCGACTAAATCAATTCCCCTGCCCTGCAGAACCCAGGTGGCCAATAAAAAAAGCACATTAATAATAATCAGGTTTTTTACAACAGGTGGAATGTTATTTCCTACGGGTCTATAATTCATTTTCTTAATTTATTTGTGTTCCCAGCAATTGCCAGACCAATTAAAAATATTGATAAAATAACGACATATTGTCATTTATGCAACATCTTTTCAATGTCTTCTAAAGAAAGTATAGTTAACACTTTTTTCCCTTCCGGTGAATAATTTGGCATTGAACAGGCAAACAAGTTATCAATAAGATAGTCAATTTCCTCCTGCTCAAGATCAGCCCGGTAACTCAGGGCAGAACTTTTAGCTAGTGAGATAGCAACCTGTTCCTTTACTTTATCTTTGGCATTTGCCGGTGAATTTTTATATTCTTCCAATAATTTTCCAACCAATATTTCGGGAGAATCCACATGAAGCACTCCGGGTGTGCCACTGATAACAAATGTATTTTTGCCGAATTCCCGTATATCGAAACCAAGAGATATCAAATCATCCAGTATATTTTTCAGCAATTCTGCATCACTCGGATCAAGCTCGAGGGTCTGAGGAAAAAGATGCTGCTGGCTTGCTACCGAATCGGATTTAAGTATCTCCATAAATTTTTCAAAAAATATACGTTCATGTGCCCGTTTTTGGTCAATTATCATCAAACCTGATTTGACAGGGGTAAGAATAAACCTTTGCTTCAATTGCAATACTTTTTTGCCTGCATATTTCTCCGAAATCGACGAATCAGGCTGCCTCTCCCTGCTAAAGTCTATTTGTTGCTGACCTAATCGTCGGTCATCTTCGTCCAATCCGACATATAATTGCTCCCAGTTATTGATATTTTTCTTTCCTGGAAACTCAAATCCTTTTTCTGGAGGAAAATTTTTCTTATCCTGTTCAAAAGGATTATAATCCGGATCAATATTGATTCCAGGAAAAGAAATATTCTCTTTATTTTTTTCTGGTACCGGTATATCAATTTTTCCACTCTGGTCGAAATCGATAGAAGGCACAACATTATGTCTTCCAAGGGATTCACGCACAGCAGCATGAATAATTTGCCAGATAGCTTGCCCATTTTCAAATTTTATTTCTGTCTTGGTTGGATGTACATTGATATCAATTCCTGCAGGATCAATATCCAAAAATAAAAAATAAGAAGGAACTGTACCAGTCGGCAACAATTTTTCATAAGCCTGCATAACAGCTTTATGGAAGTACGGACTTCGCATGTATCGTTTATTGACAAAGAAAAATTGTTCCCCTATGGTTTTCCGCGCAAACTTTGGTTGCCCCGTATAACCGGTAATATTTACAAGGCTGGTTTTCTCAGCCACAGGGACAAGGCTTTGGTTAATATTTTTACTGAAAGCATCTGCAATCCGCCTTCTATAATTACTTTTTTTCAGATCATAGAGAAGCGAATTATTATGATAGAGCGAAAAATGTATTTCCGGATTTGGCAGAGCCACCCGCTGAAACTCATTAATGATATGTCTCAATTCGGCATTGTTACTTTTTAAAAACTTACGCCGAGCAGGGACATTAAAAAAAAGATTTTTAACAGTAATGACAGTGCCATTATTGCAGCCAACAGGTTCCTGTGATTTTACTTCCGAACCTGAAATATGAATAAAGGTCCCTATCTCATCTTCTATCCTTTTTGTATCTATTTCTACATCTGCTATAGCAGCAACTGATGCCAAAGCTTCTCCCCTGAATCCCAGAGTGCGTATACAAAACAGATCATTGGCTGCAATTATTTTCGAGGTAGCATGTCTCTCAAAAGCCATGCGTGCATCAGTCGGGGACATGCCGCAACCGTTATCGGCAATTTTTATAAGGGTTTTCCCGGCATTCTTTATGTGGATGGTAATTTCATCTGCACCGGCATCAAGGGAGTTCTCCACCAACTCCTTCACCACCGAGGCCGGTCGCTGGATAACTTCACCGGCAGCTATCTGGTTAGCCACCGAATCGGGCAATAATTGAATAATATCACTCACTAAAACGTTAAATCAGAATAAAAAAACAGGTAAAAAATAAGCACAAGTATAACTATCAGGACAATCAGACGGATATTGGATGCTCTTCTGGCATTTTCAGTTGATTTTGAACGTCCGCCCTGGGTTATTCTGAACTGACCTTTAATGTTAGGCCTGTAAGGTTTGCCATCGTCCTCCTTTTCTTCTGAAATACCCAGTTCCTCCCTTATCCTGCGCTCTCTTTCTTCCCGTTCTTCTTTGTCCGGATCATAAAATCTCGGAGTGATATGAAACTTTTTTGTTCCCGGAATATAAAAAAACCGTCCAATCATAATCTAACCTTTTATGCAAAGATACAGTTTATTCTACAAAATGCATTCCAACCATAAACATCCTCAAAATAGGAGAAGTTCCAAAGAAAGATTTTGCCTTTTTTGTTTAAATTTGCCCTCATTACAAAATGTTTTGTATGTTAGCACCATGAATAAATAATATACGCGGCCTTACACTGCTGCAAATTGGCTATTATTTATAAACCTTTCAACATACTGAGAACAAATAAAAATTCAAATATAATTTTTTGTAACTATTGAAATGAAAAAAAGAAAAGGATTATTAGTTAAAAGATCATTGACGGTATTATTAAGCTTATGCATATCAATTAGTACTGGTATAACATACAGAACTTTTGCAAACAATTACGGTATTGAAGAAAGATCAAATAACACTTCAGCCAAATGGATATGGTATCCCGGCGACTTTGAAGTATGGCTTCATACTGTAGTAGCAGGACGAAGACAGGAACGCGGTCAACCCTACCCACCTTTTTGGAGGGTAGATTCTCCTTATGGTCTTATCAAGTTTGAAAAATCCTATAGCATTAAACAACCTGAAACTATAGAAATATTTTCAGATGGTAGATATCATGTCCGTATTGACGGCAAAATAGTTTACGGCTTTAAACCTGATAATTTTGAATTACCCGCCGGCGGTCACAGATTACAATTCCTTGTCGAAAATTACAACACTTTCCCATCTTTGCTGGTGAAAGGAAAAAGTGTTTTCAGCGATGAGAGCTGGTTAGTTACTAATCAGAATCAAAAATTTTATAACGCTGCATCCGGAAACTTTTCTGATCCGGGACATCCACCTTCCGCCTTTTCTCTTGAATACACTCCTATCACTGCCAGGATGCTTAAAAAGGGGCAAAACGATATTCTTTTAGATTTCGGCAAAGAAACCTTTGGTAAAATAGTAATAGAAAATTTAGCAGGAAAAGGAAAACTAAAATTATTTTATGGAGAGACGGAGCAGGAAGCACTCGCCGAAGAATCGGCAGAAACATTCGACTTCATTGATGTAAACAGGTCTAATAGCATAAATGATACTACTGAAACAAGAGCATTCAGATATATTTATGCAGTAACCGGGCCTAACATTAATTTTGATAAAATATCAGCATTGTACGAGTATCTTCCTGTAGAATATAGAGGAGAGTTTGAATGTTCAGATAATTTACTCAATAAAATTTATGAAGTTTCATTATATACACTTCATCTCAACACAAGAGAATTTCACCTTGACGGCATAAAGCGTGACCGATGGACATGGAGCGGTGATGCCTATCAGAGTTACCTGATGAATTTTTATACTTTCTTTGATGAAGAAGTTAATATACGTACCTTTTACGCACTCAGGGGGCACGATCCTGTTGAGACACACATCAATACAATTTTAGACTATTCATTTTACTGGTTGATAGGGATTTATGACCATTTTTTATATACAGGTGATTCCGCGTTTGTCAGACAAATCTATCCCCGTATGAAATCCCTGATGGAATTTTGTCTGGGAAGAACCAACAAAAACGATTTTGTGGAAGGTCTTCCCGGTGATTGGGTATTTATTGATTGGGCTGATATTGACAAAAAAGGAGAAATTAGTTTTGAGCAATTACTTCTGGCACGTAGTCTGGAAGCAATGGCACTTAGCGCTGATATCTCAAATGATATGAATTACAGCAAAAAATGCAGTGTTTTATCGAAAAAGATAAAAAAGCAGATATTCGATACATTCTGGAGTGATGAAATGGATGCATTAGTTCATAACAGAAAAGACGGAGTCCTATCGCAGAAAGTTACCCGTTATGCAAATATGTTTGCCATTTTGTTTGATTATGCAGATGATGAAACGAAAATCAAAATACGTGATAATGTAATATTGAATGATGATATTCTCAAAATAACAACTCCTTATATGAAATTTTATGAATTGGCTTCACTTTGTGAAATTGGTGAAAAAGAAAAAGCAATTGAATTTGTAAGAAATTATTGGGGAGGAATGCTAGAACTAGGAGCCACTTCAATTTGGGAAACTTATGATCCTGAACAATCAGGCAATGAACATTATGCCATGTACGGACGTCCTTTTGGGAAAAGCCTTTGTCACGCATGGGGTGCCAACCCCGTCTATCTGTTCGGTAAATATTTATTAGGTGTTGAACCAACTACACCCGGATATCAAAATTATATAATTCAACCCTCACTTGCGGGACTAAATTGGATAAAAGGAAAAGTGCCCACACCTAATGGGGATATTGAAATATATATGAACAAAGAGGAAATTAAAATCACAACCACGAAAGGTGAAGGAATTTTACGTGTCAGCAGCAATAAGCCTCCAAAAGCTGAAAAAGGAGTTAAAGTATATAACAAAGGTAGGGGTCAGTATGATGTTGTTTTGTCAGAACCAAACAAAACATATAATATTAGTTATTGGGGAAATTGAAATGAAATTTCGCTCAAATATGAGATTAGATATTAGACATAATCCTAATTATAAAATAATTTTTATACTGCTGTTTGCAATATTATCTCCACTGCCAAACATGGATTGTCAACAATAAACTATCCTTGGGCAAAGTCATGAAATATCAAATAGAGTTTGCTTCGCAAACATATAAATTTCCGACGAAGGGGTTGAGGTATTAAACCACTTTTTATAAAAAATTAGAAGTTCAGAAATAATGTCAAGAAAATATATTAACAACATAAACAATAAAAATGAAACAATTACTAGTTATTGCATTTTTAGTATTGTCCGTTTCTCTGTTCGCTCAGACAGAGAAAGGTAAATGGCTGTTCTTTTCAGGAACAGACCTCTCAGCAGTGTTTGGCACAAACACAATTAAATACGATGGTAATGATATCACTGACATGAAAACATCGTCGTTCGAACTAAAACCAGGTGTTGGTTATTTTATAGCTAACAACTTTGCCTTGGGAGTCACTACTCCTTTATCTTTTAAGAAAAACGGATACAGCACTTTCGATGTTAAAGAATCAAGCTACGGAGCATCATTGCTTGGAAGGTATTATTTCAGCAATAGTAATTTCAAACCATTTGTAACTGCCGAAGCCGGTTACCTGGCCTCAAAAAATTATTCTGAGATGGCAGGCTCCCAGTATGATGACCTCTTCAATGGGCCGGCTTTTGGAGGCGGGATTGGCCTGGCATATTTTATCAATGAACATATCTCGCTGGATATTGAGCTGGGCTATGTTTTTTCAAACCTGGTATATAGTGAAGATAAAGAGTTAAAAATGAATGTTAACGGATTCGGCGTACAAGCCGGGTTCTCAATAATTCCATAATATGCAAAGGTTTTTGATTATTTCGGTTATCATATCCATATTAATGGCCGGGTGTGTTGAAGATGACCCATATTCATCCAAAATTCTCGAACTAGGTTTCTCAGTAAAAGAGCTATATAAAAAAGGAGTGACAGCAGAACAACTTTTCAATGCAGGTGCAAGCCTTGAAGAACTGATTGATTCAGATGTCCCGCCCGCCGAACTAGACGCTATTGATGAAATCTGCCTGAATGATATAATAATGGCAGGAGGAAACCTTGATGAATTAAAAGAATACCTGGCAACTTCTGGTTACAGTCTGGATGAATTACTTGAAGAAGGCCTGGGTGCCGGTTTTTTAAAGGAGCTGGGGTATGAAGATGAATTAAAAAGTAAAAATTACCTGGGAAGCCTTCAAGATATCGACGGAAATACATATGACTGGGTTAAGGTAGGGCAACAGAAATGGATGACCCAAAATTTAAAAGCCACAAGATACAGCGACGGGGTTCAGATAACAAAAGAAATTCCCAACCAGCGATATATTGAAGCAGAAGATTCTTTAAGCTGCTACCTCGATCCATGTGACGATAATCCGCTTACTTCCCCGGAATATTGTGATACCAAACCGGGGCTCGTATATACATACACTGCAGCAACCAGGTCTTATATTGTTCCTCCGAACCGGAAAGTACAGGGAATATGTCCCGAAGGCTGGAGGCTACCCACCATACAAGATGTTGAAGAATTATTTGAGTTTACTGAAAAGTATTATCCCGCGGAAAATTCGTCTGCCGGATTGCGTTCTCCTGCATTCTGGCATTCCGGCCACGAAACCGGCAATGACTTTTTTGGCCTGAATATTTATCCTAATGCCCAGTATTCATTTACTCTTGTCTCAGGATTTGATTATCTCTCCGACGGCTCACCCGAAGGCATGGGGATATACTGGACAAGTGACGACAATACGTACATCGATCCGGAATATATCCATTACCGATCAACATACTGGCTGGTTCACGGAGAAGGATATTACATTTCGACAATTGATAAACGTCATGCAATATGTGTGAGATGCATTATGGATGAGAATTTATAAAATTTACTGATATCCTCCACATTACCCCGCTCGAAAATCCGCTCAATAACGAAATTTGATTTGGCATCGTAATCGATCTGCTCAAAGTTCACATCCAGGAAGATGCGCTTGTTGCCTCCATTTCGGCATTGGGAATTATGCTTTGTGCAATTCTGGCAAGAAAACTGTTTGCCTTTAACTCAGGTAATCACGAACAATCTTTTGAATTGCTGTTTTTATCTCCGGCCAGGTTTGATTTTTATAGCTTACAGGAGTTTCACTTTCATCAGCATCTGTAAAATAAGTGATTGCATTCGGGATACTGATAGCCAGCATCTGGTTCGGATATTTTTGTTTATGCCAATCCATAATTTGCTGAAGGGAATAATACTGCAACAACTCATACAAATCCCAGAAGTCTTTCTTCTTCCCTCTTCCTAAAATCGCCTGTATTTTCATTGCAGCAATATCTGCATCAGAATAAATGCGTATATCATCATACATCTCAACGGGATTAATTAGTTGGTGAGGATAATATACCAAGTCTACTTTTATTTCGTCAATAAAGCAAAATATTCCAATCCCGGTATGGTCTTGTTTATAAACAAATCTTTTTTGAAAAACCTTTGCCAGTTCCTCACTAATTAATAACTGGCTAAATTTTTCATGATTAAATAAATCTATGTCAACAGAACTCCGGTGACCATAACGCAAAGCCAATGCAGTTCCTCCAACCAATGAAAATGATTCAAGAGAGGAGATTTGCATCAATTTTTTTAATACGGAAAAAGTTCCGGATTTGATTGCCTGAGTTTGTAACATCTGAATTCTTCAATTGGTTTGTTAATCACTGCACTTGCAAGATAAATGGTGTGAAGTGGTAAAAATTTGGCATTTAACAATGCTTCAGTTACTTTTTCATCACCGTAATACCGCCGACACTGCCTTATATCTTCCACATCACCCCGCTCGAAAACCCGTTCAATAACGAAATTTGCTCTGGCATCGTAATCGATTTGCTCAAAGTTCACATCCCAGAAGATCCGCTTGTTGAATACAGGTTTTTGCTTTCCATTCATACAGCTAAGATAACGAATTCAGTTTTAATGGAACCATTGTTGTATAAATTACTGCACCCCAAAGCAATAATCCATGATTAAAAACAGTCACTCGAGTTGTCTTATCGGGCTACTTTTCTTACATTTGTATTATGAATAAAAAAAGAAAACTTGTATTTTATAAAGATTATTTCGAAAAGTTCTTTGATAATCAGACATTAAAAGTTCAAAAAAAGGTACTTTGGACTTTAAAGATCATTGAAGAAATAGAACACATTCCTGAAATATATCTGAGATATTTGAAAAACACTTCAGGACTATATGAAATAAGGGTACAGGTGGGTAATAACATATACAGAATTTTTTGCTTTTTCGATAAGGATAATCTGGTAATAATCGGACATGGATTTCAAAAGAAAAGACAAAAAACACCCAAAGAAGAAATTGCAAGAGCAGAACAAATTAAAAATGAATATTATGGGAACAAAAAATAAAAATCTGAAAAGCCTCGACCAGTTTATTGACGAAAAAATTGGCAAGAAGGGAACAAAAAAAAGAGAACAGTTTGAAACAGAATATGAGACTTTCAAGCTTGGTATATTAATTCAACAGGCAAGAGAGAAAAAAGGATTGACACAAGAACAGTTAGCTGAACTGGCAGGAACAAATAAATCATACATTTCCAAATTGGAAAGGAATTTAAAAGACATACGTTTTTCAACTTTACAGCGAATAATTACAGAGGGGCTTGGTGGAAAACTTAATATTTCTATAAAATTTGAATAAAAAAACTGATCTCTGACTTCCGGTATCATAATCATTTTATAAAATCACCCTATTGCCTCCCTTTATTTCCGGCGTATTTGATAATACCAATTAAAAAATGTGTTTTGCTTCCAACCAATTTATATTGTTGCCCATGAAGAAACTTATCGACCTGCTATATTGATTGTTGTTTAATAGAATATTGATAATCAAAGGGAGTAAGTTTCGTTACCAGAATTTCATTTTACACAGTTTTGTTTTTAAGGGAAAATCGATTTTTTATATAAAAACTAAAAAAATAGTTGTATAACTGAAAAACCAGTTGTATATTTGTTTCGACAATGATAATTGAGCTTACTTTAATAAGGAAAAAGTTATTATAATGCATTAATATTTTTTATATGAATGAAAATCAAACAAATAAATTATTATTTTCTTAATAGAAGGGAAGCTATCCTTTTAGACCAGACTTTTTGTTTTGAAAATTCTATCAAAAAATAAAAGTATAAAAATGAAAAAACTCACCCGGAAAGAAGAGGAGGTAATGAAAATCCTCTGGGACCTCAAAAAAGCATTTGTAAAAGACATAATTGCACAATACCCTGATCCCAAACCCCATTACAACACCATCTCATCACTGGTACGGTTACTCCAGGAAAAAGGGATAGTCGGATACAAACAGTACGGGAATACTTACGAATATTTCCCGCTGATCTCGAAGGAGGATTATCGCCGTCCTTTCATGAAGCAGGTTGTAAAGGACTACTTCGATAATTCCTATAAAAATGCTGTAGCCTTTTTTGTCAAAGAAAAAGGACTATCAGAAGAGGAACTGGAAGAGCTTATTAAAATGATCAAAGAAAAGAACTGATGGAAAATTATCTCATCTACATCGGAAAATCGGCACTGGCAGCAGGAGCATTTTATCTGGTATTCCTGGCGCTGTTTCAAAACCGGAAACATTTCGTTTTCAACCGGATCTATCTGCCTGTCTCACTGGCAATAAGTTTTATTATTCCGCTTATAACCTTTACAACTATACAATATGTTGAACCCCTGCCTCCGGCTGCAAACGGTTATTCTTTCCTTCCCGAAACAATACAGCCGGTGGAAACTACTCATCCGCAATTTAATTTAGAATGGTACCACTACTTGT
>CAZTAL010000081.1:0-4011 GCA_964611525.1 uncultured Prolixibacteraceae bacterium | reverse complement strand
ATCCTTCTTTTTAAACTTATCAATCTCTGTTTTTAAAAATTTAATCTGTTGGCTGCAGATAAAATCTCTGAATATTGAAATATCTTCTGATTCCTCTGTTTTATTCAGGGCATCGATATAATCCGCCCTATCCTCTGTAAAAATTTTAATAAGAGGTTCTTGATGATACATTTGTATATAATTCATCATTAACCGGGCTGTTCTTCCATTTCCGTCACCAAACGGATGAATATTTACCAGATTGTAATGAATATCTGCTGAAAGTTTTAATATTTCATTACCTGAAACTTTATCTATCCTTTGGTTAACACTATCCACAAGTTTTTCCAGTAAATCTTCAACCTTTGAATAGTCCGGGAAATATTTTTTATCTACATAGACTTGAGTCTTTCGTATATCTCCTGCGGAAGTATCAAAGGTTCCCGAAATAGTATTAACTAACCCACCTGTGTTTTTCATCACAAGTCCGGCCACATTTTTTAATAGATCAATGCTGATTTTCTTTTTCTGTTTTGAAATTTCTTTAAGAAATATAAAGGCTGTATAATGATCTTTTACCATCATATGATCGGTCAATGGTTTTCCCTTTGCAGTAATATTATTTTCAAGTAATAATCTGGTATCATTTTCTGTTAACGAACAGCCTTCAATCTTGGTTGAATTATATACAATAGAAATCATTGAAAACTTCTCATAATCAATAGCTTCAGATAGCCCAAGCTCGAGGTACTCTTTTTTAAATATTTCCAGTTCTTTCCACATAATTTCACTATTAATTTTAACTTCCTGAAGATAATTATATTAGTCCGGTTTGTCTGATTATCGGTGTTTATCGAATGCCATTTTCAATTTTAAATACCCAGGCGTATTGTCCCGGATAGGTTGCCGGTGAAAAAAATGGTATCTCTATCGTAATGGTTCTTCTTGAGAATTTTGTATCTATTTTTCCCTTATAGCTTAACAATTCAACACTTTCAGGTCTTTTAATTCCCTTCACCCTTAAAGGTTTTTCAGGAAATTGTGTGCAAATGACATAAAGATCATCATCTTTTTTTGTGAAATATATATTTTCCATGTCATTGTCCTTCGATCCTTCCCATTTACTGGTTTCATATATTGCTTCACCATTTACATTCAGCCACTCGCCCATATCAAGCAGTCGCTGCTGTTGTATAGGGGGTATCAGTCCGTCAGATGTAGGACCGATATCCAGCAGCAGATTACCACCGTTAGCTACTTTTTCGATTAACAAGTCGATCAGTTCATTGGAAGTCATATAATTATCCGGATCCTCCATCCTGTTATATCCAAAAGATGTGCCTATTCCACGACATTCTTCCCAGGGACGGTCAATGTCACCAATGCCTTTTTCACCGTGCACCAGATCATATTCAGTAGTGTAATAACCACCGTGTACTCCCCTGGTTTCTTTACCCCATCGGTCATTTGTACAAACATTTTTTTTTACCGGTGATTCATTATAGAGCCAGGATAGAAATTCCGTGCTTTTCCATTTTTCACTATTATGATCCCACTCTCCATCAGTCCACAGAATATCAGGTTCATATGTAATCACAAGATCTTTCATCTGAGGTATCATATGGTCGTCAACATATTTTTCAAGATTATTATGATAAAGGGGATTGTACCATTCATACAGAGAATAATAAAAGCCCATGTGGAGACCTGCCTCTTTAACTGCTTTTGAAAGTTCGCCACACAAATCCCTGTGAGGACCTATATCGACACTGTTCCAATTCCAGCTTTGTTCACTGGGCCAAAGAGTAAATCCTTCGTGATGCTTCGAGGTCAGTACGATATATTTTGCACCTGACCTTTTAAAAACATCCGCCCAATGTGCCGGATCGAAGTGGCTGGCATTAAAATCACCTGCGAAATCCTGATACCTGAAATCTTCACCGTACATTTGGTTGTGGTAATCCCTGAACAATTTGCCTGCCTTGCTGTCCTCATTAATGCGCCACCAATACCATTCAGAATATTTGGCATAAATACCGATATCGGCATCTGCAGGAGCCCATGCAGGTACGGAATAAACCCCCCAGTGAATAAAAATTCCAAACTTGACATCACTGAACCACTCGGGGACAGGACGGCTGTCAATAGATTTCCAGTTGCTTTTATACTTCTGGGAGTATAAGGATAAAAACACCGTAAAAAAAATAATTGTAAGTAATGCTTTTTTCATTTTTTGCAAGATAATTAATTATTTATAATTGTAATTTTTTATTTATGAGTCTGGTCTAAAAAGGCGCTTTGTGCTCTTTTCAGACAAATTCGTAAAATTTATCTAACTGATTTTTAGTCGTATACAAAAGACTTTTAAAAAATATAAATAAAAATTTTAGTTTTTATACTGAACTCATTTATCAGTTAATTACTATAAATTTAATAAAATATTTGTCTTATTTTGAACAGAAGTCCCCATTCTGCCGAATAATATTTTTTTGTTAACCGGGAAAAATATGCAGAATTTTTAAAAATTGATTTTCCCCGTGTGCTGTTTACGAAGGATTATAATCTGTTCATCAGAGTTGCAGAGCCGGGAAACCAACTGGCGGATTTGCATTTACTGAAAAGCAAACTTTTAAATAAACCTGTTTCAAAATATCAGGGAGATTCGGGAGATGACAAAATTGAAAAGATTAATTACAGTGAGGATGAAAAAAGGATATACATCAATAAGGAAAAGTATTTTGATAATATTATCCCTGAAGTATGGAATTATAAGACAGTATAATTAACCTTTGCGGGATTTGAAAATTCATTCCATGCTTTTTCAGCCTGATCATTAGCGACAGGGCCTTTAGTTACAAGTAGCCTGTATCTGAGCAAATAAGAATTTTTCGGCTGCAACGACCAATCTGTATTTCTGGCAGGATTATAATTGATAAAAACGTTTCCAACTCCTTTATTCGAACTTGATGGCCAGATACGCATTGGTTCAGGATGGTTGAAATTGACAGGATGGCTCATAAACTGGATACTTGATTTTCCATTGGATGTTTCACCTGTAACTACGCACCATCTTGATCTTTCACCATCTGCCTGATCCCTTTTCAGTCCTTCCGAAGTAAAAAAAGTTGTATTCTCTTTTGTCCATAAGTCAGTTGCCCGGAAACTAAACCCTGCATAACGGTATTCCTTAATCAAAAAAGATTCAACAGGATTATAATTATAGGAAATATCAATTAAATAAAAATCTTTATTAGTATTATATACTTTAATATTCATTAAATCGGACATAGCAATTGTTTCCCTTTCGGTATCCTGCCATGTAATATGTTCCCGTAAAGCCTGCAAACTGCTAAATACAGGTCCTTCATTTATTGATACAATTCCGGTATGTCTTATAGTACCTTGTCCAAACTGTGGAGCAAAAAAATCTATTTCTTCACCCCTGAACATAACTTTTTTCCATGCATTCCAAAGACCATAATGGTGCAAATGATCAGAATCGGAATCAGGTATCCTTGTCAGAATAGTTTGATCAGGAGAATAAAGCGGATTTATAAAGCCACTTCTTTTATATGAAGATTCCACTCCCTTTGGGGGTTCTACTATATCAGAATTGTACTTTAGTATTTTTTTCCCGTTGATACTAAATTCATAACCACCTTTTTTATTGTTTATTGAAACGGGAAAGTGGTTTTTATCGGAGGAGCGTTTTTTTTTCACTAACTCGTAATACCGACATGTACCTTTTGGGGAATTACCCTTTAATATCCAATATAAATAACGTTTATTACCTGTAATCTCAAATTGAATATCCGTTTGGATCCTTTTATTCTCAACAATTTCAAAGAGAGTCAGATTTGTATCGGGAATGAAAGTTATCTTATTCAATGGTACCGAAACTACTGATCCGTTACGATAGAAATCTCCAATATTTACAGTAAAATTACAAATAACATCTTTTACCGCTTCATTAGTATTCCTTGTGCAACTCTGTGAAAACAAAATAGTTACATAAATAAGTAATAAATTTAT
>CAZTAL010000080.1:0-9039 GCA_964611525.1 uncultured Prolixibacteraceae bacterium | reverse complement strand
CGTCTCATATTTTAAATGGCTAAAGCCGGGAAGCCTCTTAATATTATCAATAATGTCATCCATTCGTGACCTGACATACAAAGGAACCTGGACATTGGAAATTTTTCCCTGGCTGTTATGGAATTTACATTCTACAAGACATTGGGTATGCTCATTAGTTGCTACCACATCTATTTCATGAGTAACGCATCTTCCTTCAAGGGTTTGGCCTGTCTTTACAGAATAACCCATCTCCTTAAACAACTGTCCTATGAAATACTCAAACGGATATCCGGTAGGTCCCAGTTCCATAATCGCTTGTTTTAACTTATAACGCGCTGCACTTGCCCCCCCTCTTTTACGAAGAAGGGCAAAAGCCTTTGCATATATCTTACGGGTAGGGATACCGTCATATAAAGTTGACATTACAAAGGCTGTTACTGATTCAATAACTGATTCATCCACACCTGCCCGCCGTAGTGATGCTTCAAATTTTTCACGTGAAAAAGGTTCTGTCTCTCCAGAGGCTTTTTTAATTAAAGGCTTTTGTCCCATCTTTTAATATACTCTAATAAATTAAAAATTTTCAAAGGTAGTATATAACCTGCTTTTGTTTTAATAATACTCCCGGAACCAATTTTATCGGGATGCTCGTTTCATTATATATTATCGTTTTGTTATAGTAAGCAGTAAATATATCAACTTTCTCAGTATCTTACGATCCATCTGTATAAGATTCATCAATACACAATTCCCATTCTGTTATGGCTCATCTGTATAAACCCCCTTTATAAATACAAATATCCGTGGATTAAATTGTCTATTCATCAATATGTTAATTCTAAAATATCATATTATATTTTATCACTTCTTTCCCCTAAAAGACCGAGGCTTACAAATATGAACATATGCCATAAATAATTCATATATAGATATTTCAATCAAATCATTATAGCATATAAAAACATGATTTAAATATAAATCATAACGCTTTCTAAAGAACAACAATAATTTGAACAGAAAATATAAAACTCTTCCTGGCAGATTTAGATGATTTTCTGTGTAACAGGGTTCCCTGGTGATCGCAAGTTACTCCCGGCGAAGTTGCAAAAACGTGAAATACAATAAAAAATTCAAAAGGAGAGAAAAGGATTTGTGGTCAAATTATCAAATAAATAATTGAGGGTAAATTGAAATTTAGCTTTTAGCAAATATTTTGAAAATTCACTGATCTGTTAAAAATTATTTAAATTTGATATCCATAAAAAAAGCAGTAAATTGTGTACAAAAAAAAAATTCTTGCTGTTGGATTGGAATTTAATAATTATTCTTTTTCAAAAATTTATAAAAAAGAAGCTATTCATTCTTCAGTAAATGCAAAGATTCATTGCAAAACAATATCTGTCAGGAATATTTTTGTTTTGCTACTTGTTTGTTTCTCATTTCCGGGATTCAACCAGGTAAAATCAGTTGGTACACCCAGTATTATAAATTACCCCAAAGCGGAATATGACGCCGGAACTCAGAATTGGGAGATAAGCCAGGACAAACATGGTTTTATGTATTTTGCTAATAATGACGGCATTTTAAAATTTGACGGGTTGCATTGGGACTTGATAGAGATTTCTTCAGCATCACCTGTTAGATCCGTCTGTGTTGACAGCAATAATAATATTTACGCTGGTTTATTTAATGATTTCGGAATATTAATACAAAATACTACAGGTCGCCTCAATTTTAAAAGTCTCAGATATTTACTGCCTGATAATAATATTAAATTTGATGACATTTGGAAAATTTATGAAATACCACAGGGAATTGTATTTCAATCCTTTGATTATATCTTTCTTCTGAAAAACAATATAATAGAGATAATAAAACCTAAAAACAGATTTCATTTTTCATTCAGCGTTAATGGACGGTTTTTTATTCATGAACCCGGCGTAGGACTATTTGAATATATTGCCGGAATAATAAATAAAGTCCCGTGGGCAGATGAATTAAAAGATACCGAAATCTGGACCATCCTGGAAATACGAAATAATCATCTCTTAATAGGAACTAGAGAAAATGGTATTTATAAATTTGAAAATGGAAGACTCTATACGTGGCTTACACCTGCTGGCAAACTGGCAGAAAAAAACAAATTGTTCAGTGCTGCCGTATTGAAAGGAGGCCACTTTGTATTTGGCACTATATTAAATGGAATAATAATATCTGATCTGGATGGCAACATTGTGCAGCATATTAACCGTGATAAAGGATTGCAAAACAATACTATTTTAAGTGTTTATTCCGATAAAGAAAATAATCTTTGGCTGGGACTTGATAATGGAATAGCTTATGTTAAAATAAATTCTCCCCTGTCTTTCATTTCAGATGATGTAGGTTTGGGGACAGGTTATTGTTGTATTATTTTCCAGGGAAAACTCTATTTGGGAACAAACCAAGGATTATTTGTCAAATCATTCAGTGATTTTTCTGATAATAAATTAAACTTCGAATTGATAGATAATACGGCCGGCCAGGTCTGGTCGCTCGATATTTTTAATGAACAATTAATCTGTGGCCATAATTCAGGCACATTCTATATTCAGGATAAAACAGCACATAAAATAAGCAGTATAGAAGGTGGCTGGAAATATATAAAATCAAAAAATAATCCTGATCTTCTGATTGGAGGACATTATAACGGACTGTCATTGCTTAAAAAAATTAATAATAAATGGAGTTTTTATAAAAAAATCAGTGGTTTTAATGAATCAAGCCGGTTTATTTTTCAAGATATCAATGGAATATTATGGATCAGTCATGGAAGCAAAGGTGTTTTCAGGATTCATATGAACGAAACACTTGATAGTATTATACATTATAAATTATACACAGAGAATGACGGACTTCCTTCCAATGAAAGAAATATACTGTTCTCTTTCAATGAAAATGCATATATATCAACCATTAATGGAATATATAAATATCAGGATTCATCAGATCTTTTTATAATTCATGATGAATTAAATCAATTATTGTCACTTGACGGCCAACTATTGAATTTAGAAACAGATCATCAGGGAAACATTTGGTTTATTGCCGAAAATGAATCGGGAGTTTTTCGCCAGAATGAAGATATGAACTATACTAAAATCACTTCTCCTTTTAAGGAACTAGATGGAAAATATGTTAATGGATTTGAATATATATATCCATTGAACAACGACCATGTTTTTTTTGGTTTAGATAATGGTTTTGCCCATTATTCCTCCAAAACACTCAAATCTTATTCTGAAAAATTCAGTTCATTCATAACAAAAATTGAAATGCCATATATTGATTCTATAATTTTTATTAATCCGGATAATTCTGACACGGATCTAAAAGTTCCTTTTAGAAAAAATATATTACGTTTTCATTATGCATCTCCTTTTTATGAAAATCTGAAACAACTTCGATTTAGCTTTTTTATGGATAACTATTCAGAAAAATGGTCCGGGTGGACCTCTGACAAATATAGAGATTTCACAAACCTCCCAGAGGGAGATTATACATTTAAAATAAAGGCAAAAAATATTTATGAAAATGAAAGCGAGGTTGCTCAATTTAACTTTACCATTCTGCCTCCATGGTATAGATCAAACATTGCCTATTTTGCTTATATTTTTTTAATGTTTAGCTTGATTATATTAACTGTAAAATTCATCTATTATAGAATAGGCCTATCCAAAAAAAAGCAAAAAATAAAACATGCTCTGGAGCTTCAAAAAAGGGAAGAAGAATTTCAACACCAAACTCTTCTTGCTGAAAAAGAGATAATCTACCTCCGTAATGAAAAATTACGTAATGAGATGATCTACCGTGATAAAGAACTTGCCAATCAAACTATGGCCATAATCCAGAAAAATAAGTTCCTGATGAAAATGAAGGAAGAATTACGTAATTTAAAAAAATCCACCGGAGATAATCAAATAAAAAACAGGATCTTATGTTTAAATAAAAAAATTAATAAAGAAATAGACAATAAACAACAGAATCAGTTATTTGAAACCTATTTTGACGAGGTACACAAAGAATTTTTTGAAAAACTGAAAAAACAGTTTCCACATCTTTCTCCCAGGGAAATGAGGCTGTGTGCATTCATAAAAATGAATTTAACCTCGAAAGAAATTGCTGCTTTATTTAATATTAGCGACAGAGGAGTTGAAATCAGCCGCTACAGACTACGAAAAAAAATAAAACTTCCGCGCGAAACAAATTTACCTGTATTTCTCTCAAATATCTAGTTTTATATCACGACTGCACTACTGCACAATGATTTTTTTTACCAGCATCCAAAATAATGAAACTATCCATAATGGGGTTTAATTTACAAATTTTCGGTATTAATTATCATTTTATCACTTATTTTAACTTATAAATGATTTATTATTAATACTTTACATCTGCAATGATGTATTTTTGATGTATATTATTTTTCCCCGAGTAGTAATAATGTATGGGTAAATACTTTTATTTTTTGAGAGTTAAGGCCAAAATTTACACTGACTTTTCAAAATTAATTGAAAAAATTTAAAGAAATTCTATGAAAAAAATTCTTTTACTATTATTCGTTTTACTGTTCACTTCTGGAATTTTTGCCCAGGAAATACCCGTAACAGGAACGGTTACCTCGGCAGAAGACGGACAAACGCTACCAGGAGTAACAGTAGTAGTTAAAGGAACAACAACCGGTACAATTACTAATTTCGACGGAGTTTACCAGTTATCTGTTCCTTCTGACGCAACTCTTGTTTTCTCATTTGTGGGTATGGTAGCACAGGAAATTCCTGTAAATAACCGCAGCCAGATCAATGTACAGCTTGAGAGTGATATCCTCAGTCTGGATGAAGTAGTTGTAATAGGCTACGGTACCCAAAAGAGGAAAGATGTTACTGGAGCAATATCAATGGTTGACAGCAGAACCATTAATGACCTGAAACCGGTGAGAGTTGAACAGGCACTACAGGGAACAACTGCCGGTGTTAATGTTACAACTCAATCGGGTGCACCTGGTGCAGCCTTGGATATACGTATTCGCGGTATCTCTACAAATGGTGATGCCTCGCCAGTGGTAATCATTGATGGATATCAGGGCGACCTTAACACCCTTAATCCAAATGATATTGAATCCATAACAGTGTTAAAAGATGCACAGGCTGCTATATACGGAACTGTTGGTGCCAATGGTATTATATTAATAACGACTAAAAGCGGTAAACGTAATGCGGCTACAAGGGTTAATATTAACAGTTCAATGGGATTTCAGGAAACAACCCGGAAACTACCTGTTTTAAATGCAACCGAGTACGGTGTATTACTTAATGAAAGTTATGCTGCCTCCGGGCGAATACCTCCCTTCGCCAACATTTCAAACCTTGGTCGTGGTACTAACTGGCAGAATGAACTATTTGAAACAGCTCCTGTCTATACTAATGATATAAGTATTACGGGAGGATCAGAAAAAATGTCTTACGCACTGAGTGCATCCGATTTGAATCAGGAAGGTATTATCGGAAGGGATAAATCCGGATATAAGCGGAATACGGCAAAATTAAGTATGGGTGCTGATTTATCCAAAAAAATAACATTAAATTCTTCTCTGATATATACCTATGTAACCCGAAAGTCTTTCAATGATTTTGGATTGGCTTCCGTTTTATTTAATGCATTAAATATGCCATCTACAGTTCCGGTTTATGGTACTGACGGTCAATACTTTCTTGCTCCATCAAATCTGGGAATTGAAATTATAAATCCACTTGCTCAAATCGCAAATACACATAATGACTATGATCTGAATAAGCTTAACGGAAATTTCAGCCTGGATTTTGATATTGTATCACATTTGACAGCGACTGCAAGAATTGGTTTTAACACTGCCAATAGCAAGGGGAAATCATTCTCTAAAATAGTTGATTACGGAGGTAAAGTTTTTGATGTCAGCAGAAGCTCTGTAAATCAAAATACCGATAATTTTAATGACTATACATTTGACGCATTTGCCACTTATGATAACACATTTGCTGAGAAACATCATTTTACATGGACTTTAGGTACAACAGTTTTTAAAACCTGGGGTAACCATCTTGAGGGTACTGGTTATGATATTCCTAATAATTTATGGGAATTTGCCGACATCAGCCTCGCAAACGGTCTCAGCGATACAAAATCAACCGGTTCATGGACATACGACCAGAGAAGGCTCTCATATTTCACAAGATTGCAATACGATTATAAAGAAAAATACCTTTTATCAGCTATACTCAGAAGAGATGCTTCAACAAAATTTGGTCCTGATAACACAGTAGCATACTTCCCTTCTGTAACAGCGGGTTGGATCATTTCAGATGAGGACTTTCTGCAAAATGCCGATAAAATTGACCTCATTAAATTCCGTTTAAGTTATGGTCTACTAGGCTCTGATAAAATTGGTGATTATCAGTATATTTCACAACTGGACGGAGAAGCAACTTATGTTCTGGACGGAGTTCTTGTCCATGGCAAGGCAGTCGGTGCCAGTCCGAATCCTTCAGTAAAATGGGAAGAGTCGGAACAATTTGATGTGGGTTTTGATTTTAAATTTCTAAACAATAAAATAGATCTTAATTCAGATTACTTCATCAAAACAACAAATAACCTGTTAATCGGTAATATACCGGTTTCAGGAATATTAGGTGTAGCTGCCCCGGGAGCCGCAGGTCCGACAGTTAATGCCGGAACAGTCCGTAACAGCGGATTCGAATTTGCAGTCGGATACAGGGACAATATTACCAAAGACCTAAACTTTCGAATAAACTATAATATTACAAAATTAAAAAACGAAGTGCTGAAAGTTGACAATGGTTCGGGATTCGTGGCAGGTGGAACTTTCGGTGTTGGTCAGCCATTGCCTGCAAGAATGGAAGTAGGTTACCCTATCGGTTATTTCTACGGGTATAAAACAGACGGACTATTTCAAAGTCAGGAAGAAGTGAACTCACACCCCTCTCAAATAGCCCTGGGAGCAAAAGCTGCTCCAGGTGATATACGCTTTGTTGACATTAATAACGATCAGGTTATTGATTCCAAAGACAGAACAAATATCGGAAATCCGATTCCGGATGTAATTATGGGCCTGAATATTTCAATCAACTTCAAAGGTTTTGACTTTGTAACATACGTTTACTCTTCTATTGGAAATGATATGGTTAGGAATTATGAAAGAACACAGCCCAATGCAAATAAGTTAAGTACAAATTTAAATCGTTGGACAGGTCAGGGTACCAGTAATACAGTTCCGAGATTGACGACTGCTGCGACAGCAAATACAATATTTTCAGATTACTATGTCGAGAATGCCTCGTTTGCACGTATCCAGAATGTACAACTGGGATATACAATTCCCCAGAGTCTGACAGGAAAAATAGGAGTAGAACAATTAAGACTCTTCACTGCAGTGAGCAACCTATATACCTTTACAAATTATTTGGGTTATGATCCTGCTGCATCAACCGGGACTCCAGTAGGAAGCGGATTCGATTCCGGATTTTATCCGGTTCCCAGGACATATACTTTTGGTTTAAATCTTAACTTTTAATACTGAAATACGATGAATAAAATAATATATAAAACTGTATTTGCGGTAGTTATTTCACTAATTATATTCACTTTTTCGTGTACTGATGATTTTGTAGAAATATCTCCCGGATATTCCATAGACTCTGAAAACTTTTTTAATTCAGAGAGTGACTATTACGATGCATTAGTTGCAACTTATGATATGCTGCAATCGACATATGCTAATGTAATTGTTGGTGAATTTGCTTCAGACAACACCCTTTGTGGTGGCGAAAACCCTACTGATGTAGTCGGCTGGCAACAGATAGATGATATGATTCACACTTCTGCAAACAGTAACCTGGGAGATATCTGGAATTGGATGTTTGCCGGTGTGCAGCGTGCGAATTATTTCATGGAATTCAAAGACAAAACTGACTTTGAGGGAAAAGAGATGATGATAGGTGAGGTCAGGTTCTTAAGAGCTTACTATCATTTTGAGTTGGTAAAATGGTTCGGCCCGATTCCCATAAAAGGGGATGAACGCTTCAAACTAGGAGATGAAACAACTATTCCGCGCTCTCCGGTTTCAGATGTTTATAATCATATTGAAGATGATCTTATCTATGCGATCTCAGTACTGCCCGTAATTCCGGTTGAAACAGGCCGTGCTACAAAAGGTGCCGCTCAGGCGCTGCTTGGCAAAGCATACCTGTACCAGGAAAAGTTTCAGGAGGCTGCTAACGTTTTGGAAGATCTGATAAATGACGGAAATTATTCATTGGTTTCTGATTATGCTAAAATCTTTGAACATGAAGGGGAAAATGGTACTGAATCGGTCTTTGAGATACAATATACCGATGTTGAAGGTGCCGGATTTGGGTGCCTGCAGTGCAGCGAAGGTAATGTTGCAGTCGGATTCAGTGGAGTCAGAGGATACGAAGGGCCACTTTATTCTCCGGGATTCAGTTTTAATGTTCCAGTTCAGGAGGCTGTTGATCAGTTTGAACCCGGTGATTTACGAAAAGATGTCACTATTCTGGATATTGTTTCATGGGCAGAGGAGACAGGAGCGAAATATACAGAAGGGAATGAGCATACCGGTTATTTCAACCGGAAATATATTCCCCGTAAAAGAAGGCCTGAGGCACAGAACGATCTGAACCTTACCAATCCGAATAACTACAGAGCTATTCGATATGCTGACGTACTGCTTATGGCAGCGGAGGCTAATAACAGGGGTGGGATTTCTGACACAAAGGCCCAAGGATACCTTTCACAAGTGAGGAGAAGAGCTTTTGGAGACAACAACCATGATGTGACTTTAACCGGAGGGGCACTTACCGATGCAATATACCATGAACGCAGGGTGGAACTGATGGGTGAAGGACATCGCTTTTTCGATCTTGTCAGAACCAACAAAGCCGCCGGAAAAATTAATGGTTTTGTTGCAGGGAAAAATGAACTTTTCCCGGTTCCTTTAGCAGAAAT
>CAZTAL010000079.1:0-3896 GCA_964611525.1 uncultured Prolixibacteraceae bacterium | reverse complement strand
ATGAAAGCCATGATGACAAGTTATAACCCGGTATTCCCGTTAACTAACTTCTTTAGGGACCAGCCGGAGGCAGCAATAACACAATTCGTAAGGCAAAATTCAAAGTTATCAAAGTTTGTCTATAACTATACTCCAACGGCAGCCAAAACTATTATTGAGGACATGGCCGGCAAATTTGATCCTAAAAATCCCAAGCACGTTGAATTAAAAAATTTCTATGAGGCCGGAGGAACAACAGGCTTTACACACGAAAAGAGTATTGACAGACTTGAGAAAGAGTTTAAAAATGACCTGAAAAGGTTAATGAGAAGTGATACATTAAGAGGGAAAACTCTTGATAAGGCGATGCACATACTTAAATATATCGAGCATTGGAACAGAATATTTGAGGACACAACAAGGTTTGCCGTTTATCTGAGTGCCAGGGAAAAAGGTTTATCAATTAAAGATGCAGCCTTTGAGGGCCGTAACGCTTCCGTTGATTTCAACATGAAGGGCAAAGGTACCCGAATGATAGAGGCTTTATTTGCCTTTTTTAAAGCCGGGACAAACGCATTGCAAAAGAATTTACAACTGGCTAAGAATAAACCGGCCAAGTTTGCAGCAGTATCAGCAACAGTTATTACAATGGGATTTCTGGAAGCTATGTTAAATGACTGGGGAGATGATGATGATGAAGAAAAATATTATCGTTTGAATGACTATGTAAGAGAGAATTATTTTGTAATGAAAAAATTCTGGGGAGATGGCGATCAATACCTCCGTATTCCATTACCACAGTTTTGGAGAGGATTTCACGCAATGGGAGTATCTCTATATGACTACATAGTAAAAGATAAGATCACAGCCGGAGAAGTTGTCGCCAAGACTATTTCCAATATGTTGGCAGGAATGGCCCCGATTGATGTTACAGGATTCTTGCATGAAGGTAAAATAAGTTCAGATCCTTTATGGCCAACAGCTATTAGCCCTATAAGAGAGATTGTAGTTAATCGTGATTTCATGGGTAATAAAATAGCTTATGAAGCATTCACAAAAGCCCTGGAAGAAGATTTAGCAGATTCAGGACTACATAAAAAGAATGTCAACCCTGCAGCTAAATTTTTAACTGATATGATATTCAGAGCCGGAGGCGGTGAAGGGAAACTAAAATTTAAGATCAACGAAAAAGGTGAATTAAAGTATGTACCTAACTTGATGGATTTGAACCCCTCAAAAATAGAACATTTAATAAATGGGTACCTGGGAGGCACAGGTAAGTTTGCTAATGATTTTATTACAACCTTTTGGCAGTTTGTAAGCATGGATGATGCAATTGATTTAAACAATGCACCATTTATTAATTCATTCATAAGAAATGTTCCGGATGCAAAATGGCAGGTAATAAGACAATACCAAAGCTATCAGGAATACATTAAGGATGCTAATAAATACAGGAGTACAGCCAAAGGTGAACGCAATATTCAGGGACTTGAAAACTATTATGAATCTGATTATTTCAAAGCCAAGAAAATTTTTGATTCCTATGATAAGGTTATTGACAGGGTAATAGAAAATTATGGATTTGACAACGAAGAAGCAAGTAAGACAATTACTGACTTAATGAAACAGGCAAACACACAACTTGAAAAATTAAATATTAAGAAATGATAACAGATATTTCAACCTTAGATGTAAAAAGGATTGCATTAAGAGCCGGCAATTTAAAGAATAATAAACCGACAATAAAGGAAACGGATTATTCTGATCTGGCTGAGAACTATCTTATGATGCAAACATATCGTAATGATTGGGATTCTCTTTCTAAATTCCGTAAACGTTATCAAAGAGTATGTAAATTTCACCGGGGCGATCAATGGAGTGATTTAACTACCGATGATGATGGTAATACAGTAACAGAGGAAACATATATCATGGACCAGGGGAAACTTCCCTTGAAACAGAATATTATGAGGCCACTTGCCAAGTCATTGGAAGGACTGTTCCGAAGTGAAAAGGGAAAATCTATCGTAATTAGCAGGAAACCCGATTCTGCCGATATTGAAAAAATGATGTCAAACACCCTGCAAGCCATTCTCCAGGTTAATGAAACAAGGGAGATTGATCCAAGAACCTTTGATATATTCATTCTTTCAGGGTTGCCTATTCAGAAGATAGGTTATGATTTCATTCATAAATACCACAGATACGATGTAGTGATAGACTACATAGATCCGCAGTACATTTTTTTCAATACAGATGTTAAGGATATCCGTCTAAATGATCTCCGCAGGATAGGCCAGTTACATGACGTTACAATGGATGAGTTATTTGTCCATTTTGCCAAGAATGATAAGGATAAGAAGATACTAAAGAAACTGTATAGCGGAACACTAAGAGATGAGATAATGTCAACTTACGGACTGTCAGCAGACAGGGGGGCATCACTTGATTTCTTTATTCCGGATGAACCACATAAATGCAGAGTAATTGAAGTATGGGAGAAAAAAGCCGTTGATGTTATTGAATACTGGGACCAGGCAGCCGGAGAAGAAGGAATTTGGGAAAGATCACTTGATGAACTGGTTAAAATTAATCAGCAAAGAATTAAAAAGTTTATTCAAAATGAGGTACCGGAAGATAAATGGCTATTAATACACTACGATCAGAGTGTTAGTTTTAAATGGTTCTATAAGTACATGACACCCTTTGGCCATGTATTAAGAGAAGGGGAAACACCATACAAACATGGTATGCACCCGTATGTTATGTACCCTTATCCGTTAATTAACGGTGAAGTGTGGGGACCTCTGGAAGATGTAATAGATCAGCAAAAATATATCAACCGGTTAATTACCCTCTGGGACTTCATTATGGGTACAAGTGCTAAAAATACTCTTGTACTTGACAAAAATAGTCTTGACGGGAAATCTCCCGAACAAATTGGAGCCGATTACAGACAAGTAGGGGGAACCATTGTTTTGGATTACCAGGGAGGCAAAAATAAACCTCCGATGGAGCTGGGCGGTAAACTTGCTAATTTAGGAATAACTGAATTAATTGGTATGCAGTTAAAATGGATGCAGGATATTTCAGGAGTTCAGCCGGCAATGCAGGGACAAACAGGAAATAGCGGAACCCCGGCCAGTAAATATGCAATGGAGATACAGCAAACTACATTAAACAATCGTGATTTAATGGAAAGTTTCGCTTCATTCCGGAAAGAAAGAGATATGAAAGTAGTACAGACTTTCATTCAATTCTATAAGGATAAAAGATACCTGGCTATCGGAGGGAACGAAGCACAGCTTTACAATCCTGAATTAGTTAAGGATGCAAGTGATTTTGACCTCACAATAGGTCAGAGTATGGATTCACCAACATATAAGGGTTGGATTGATGAAATGCTGAAAGAATTTGTCATGAACGGTCTCATTGATATGGAAATGTTCTTAACTCACTCTAATTTGCCATTTGCCTCTGCTCTGTTAGAAGATCTAAGGAACAGAAGAGAACAGATGCAACAAGGACAGATGTCTCCGCAGGATGCAGTACAGGGACTTTCACAGAACTTTAACGATCAGGCAGCACAGGCAGGAGTTGATATGAATAATATGAACCAGGTTGTTAATATGATGAACCCCAAAAGAAACGCAGCTTAATATTTCTTTTTTCCATAATTATTGTTTTATGATTATTTTTAGCCTCCGGTTGTTGAGCCGGAGGTTTTTTTTATGTGAAAATATTCTTCTTTAGGAATTTTAATTTCATTTTTATACAGTAAATCAATATTTTTTCCGACTTTCAGAAGTCGGAAATAGTCGGAAATAGTCGGAAATTAAAAATTTATCTGTGTGTTAAAGATTGAATGTGAGATTGTTGAGAGTATAAATTTCATCTTTCAAATTTTATAAGTT
>CAZTAL010000078.1:0-26241 GCA_964611525.1 uncultured Prolixibacteraceae bacterium | reverse complement strand
CTTGATTTTACATTCCGTATTTCCGAACTAGGTTACGCCAACCTGAATATTATAAGTACAAACCGGCAGGCTATGTCATTTTACGGCATTATAGAAGCTCCATCGCCATGATTAAGTTAATGTTTTTAATTCCTTTGCTATTTATATGGAACCACATGATAGTAAGAGTCCGTTTTTACAGTCCGCCGAATTCATTATGCTTGTCCTCAAAATAATTCTTTACGAATAATATTCAGGCATTGATAAAAAACTGACATTTGCAGGACTACCGGCAATTTTATCGCTCCTGACTCTTAAGTTTATAGAGAGGGACTGGTTGAAACTATAACTGTGTACGGGCAAACGGCACAGCATCATAGCTTGTGAATTTCCGGTTTAAATATTTAAAATAGCCGGTCATGGCAATCATTGCCGCATTATCCATAGTATACTCAAACCTGGGAATATAAATATTCCATCCATATTTTTTAGCGTTAATCTCAAGGGATTGTCTCAATTTCATATTGGCCGATACACCACCTGCTATGGTTATTTCCCTGATACCTGTCTGCCTGGCTGCTTTTTTAAGTTTATTTATTAGAATATCAACAATAGTTAACTGAAGTGATGCACATAGATCTACTTTATTCTCTTCAATGAAATTCTTGTTTTCCTTCAGATTGTCACGTAAAAAATACAAAAAACTTGTTTTAAGTCCGCTAAAACTATAATCCAATCCGGCTATACGCGGCTTTGCAAATTTAAATCTTAACGGATCACCTTTCTTTGCATATTTCTCAACATGCGGTCCGCCGGGATAAGGCAATCCCATAACTTTCGCACATTTATCAAATGCTTCTCCTGCCGCATCATCTATTGTCTGACCAATAACCTCCATATCAAAATAATCACGTACCATTATGATTTGTGAATTCCCTCCTGAAACAAGAAGACATAAAAACGGAAATTCAGGGAAATTATACTTCTTTCCTTTTTCCCTGATAAAAATTGCCAAAACATGTGCCTCCAAATGATTAACCTCAATTAGCGGGATCCCTGAAGCCAGTGAAAATCCTTTAGCAAAGGAAGTTCCTACCAGAAGAGAACCCAATAATCCGGGTCCGCGGGTAAATGCAACTGCAGATATATTAGCCTTTGATATTCCTGACCGTTTAATGGCCAGATCAACCACAGGTATAATATTCTTCTGGTGGGCACGGGATGCAAGTTCAGGGACAACTCCACCATATTCCTTGTGAACCTGCTGATTTGCAATAACATTAGATAAAATTACACCATTGCTTATAATTGCGGCAGATGTGTCGTCGCAGGAAGATTCTATCCCCAAAATATTTACTTCATCCTTTTTGGTAGTTTTCATAAATTCCGTGGCATCAAAATTGCTTAATTTTTTTAGAAAAAAATAACATAGATTAAATAAGTATTACTCATTTTATCTTGGGTATATTGTTTTATTTTTTAAATAAAAGACAAGATTGACATATATTTTTTATGCTATCTTATTATATTGCAATCATGCCCGTTTTACTCTTTTTAATTATTTTAGAAAGTTAATCTAAAAATTTGACTCATAATGAAAATATTAAACCATTTATAGAGACAAAACAATATTAATATTCCTAATTTTGTTTTAACTAATTAAATAGTTGAGTTCAGCTTATAAACTAAAATTTTTATTTATAAAATTTTTATATTTTTTGTATATAATTAAAAATCAGTTTGATAATTTTCGCTGATTTGTCTAAACAGGACGTAAAGCGCCTTTTCAGACTATGCCCATAGTTAGTTAATTAATTGAATTAAAAGGACAAAAATATTAAAAAAGCCGGAAAAATATTATTGATAATTCTGACATTACTAATTTTAATGTCGGCAGGCACTTATATAGCTTTGCAAAGCAGCACTGTTCAAACATTTTTAACCCACCGGATTGCAGAACAGCTTTCCAGAAAACTCGATACTCACATTACTGTCGGAAAAGTTAATATTTCCCTTTTTAAAAAATTATTGCTAAAGGATGTAATGATAGAAGATCAACAATCAGATACCCTGCTATTTGTTGAAACAATTTCAGCAAAAATAGACATCCTGAAGATAGGCAAACGGGAAATTGCTATTGACAGAGTGTCGTTTAATAACAGCTATATCAATATTAAGAAGTATACTGATGAAAAATATAATTTCAGTTTTATTCCCGATTCACTCACATCAGAGCAAAAAAAACCGAAAGAATGGCATCTAAGCTGCAACAATTTCTATTTCAATGAATCAAATCTTATATACAGTGATCTTGATGAAAATAAAAATGACAAAATTACTATTAGTGACCTGAATTTTGAGATTTCAGATATAATATATTCCGAAAATTACGTATCATGCAAAATCGGACAATTAACTCTTAGTGATAATGAAGGATTCAGAATCAACCAACTTAATTCTGCAATTATCTCCAAGGGAAATGAGATTGAGCTCGTAGATTTTAATCTTAAAACCGACCGTTCAGATATTAGCAACTGCAAAATTTTATTTACACTGCCGGCTGATAGCCTGACTGGTAAACAACCATTGCAACTTGATCTCCTCTTTTCTCACTCAAAAATCAGTTTTTTTGATATCGCAAAGCTTTTCCCCGAATTGAAAGGTATGAACCAGGTAATTGATTTCTCAGGTCAGATATTTGGTGATCTAAATGATTTAAAAGGGAAAAACCTGATAATTAATACCGGTGAGAATACATCCGCTGTTATTGATTTTTATGCTAATGGGATATCAAATCCTGAAAACATGTATCTATTTATTGACCTTAAAAGTTCAAAAACAACATTCAGTGATCTTAGCCAAATAAGGCTGCCTGACAGGGAAGGTAACGATTATCTAAATTTTCCACAATCATTTTATGAAGCCGGCGTATTAACCTACGAAGGAAACTTTACTGGATTTCTGACTGATTTTGTAGCTTATGGAACCCTCACCAGTGAAATGGGTAATTTAATTACTGATGTCTCCGTTGTGCCTGATGAAGAAGGACGTATCATATATCGCGGCAAAGTGGCAACAGAGGACTTTTTGCTCGGAGAGCTTTTTAATAATAAAAAAATGGGGAAAATATCCTTCGATGGGAGTGTAGACGGGTTCTTCAATAAAAAAAACCGGTCAGTTGCCGGTGCATTTAAAGGAGAAATTGAACAGGTTGAAATCAATGATTACAATTATGAAAATATATGGCTCGACGGTATATTAAATAACAGAATGTTCGACGGACTTGTTATTGTTAAGGATACAAATCTGGAGCTCAATTTTCTCGGTAAGGTTAATTTTAATCCGGAAGTTCCGGACTTCGACTTCAGACTGGATATGAAAAAGGCTTTGCCCGGAAAATTAAATCTGAGTGAAAATTTCCCTGCATCGGAAATGTCCTTTACTATGAACGCCAATTTTTCAGGAAACAAGATAGATAATCTTGCCGGTTCAATATTAGTAGAAAACGGACTTTATAAAAACCGGAATGGAGAACTGGACCTTGAAGGCCTTAAGCTGCAATCAATCTTAAGTGGCTCAAAAAAATACCTGACATTCACCTCAGATTTTTTCGATATAGAAATAAATGGAAATTACCATTTCCAGGATATTATCAATGCCTTCAAAAAAAGCATCAACAGATATATACCTGCAATAAGTCATAAAGAAATAATCAGAGAAAACAAGTTTGGGTACCAAATAGAAGTGAAAAATCTGGATGAAGTACTCAACGTCTTTGCCCCCGGGTATAAAATACAAACACCTTTTTTACTATATGGCTTACTTGATTCAGAAAAATCAGTTTTCGAACTCAAAGGAAGCATTCCCGGAGTAAGCAGTGAAATGGTCATGATAAAAAATATTTTTCTTGGCAACGGACCAGAAGATATTAAATATTCTTCCCGATTCAGGTTTGGAGAAATTCTTCTTAAAAACGGAATGAACTTGCAAAATGTAACTATAGATTCAGAAATAACAAATAATAATATAAATAATCAAATCACATGGGGCAACACGGAAAAAATAACATACAGCGGTACCGTCAAAACAAAAGCTGTATTTATGGAAAGAGAAAACCAGTCTTATCCCCATATCGAAATTAAGGGTTACCCAACAAATATTTATATTGCCGACTCACTATGGCAAATTAGTCCGTTTGAAGCAACTGTCGACAGCAGCTCTGTTATGATAAAAAATTTCAAATTTTTCAGTGGTGATCAAATCTTCGGACTAGATGGAAAAATTGGAAAGAACTTATCAAATATGCTTACTGCAAAACTTGAAAATATCAATTTAGGATATTTTGAGTCATATATTAACAGGGAATTACCTCTGGGAGGAACATTAAATGGTTCTGCAGGAATTGTCGATTTTTATGGTAACCGGATGATTCTCTCTGACCTTACGATAGATGATTTCAGATTTAAGAACCAGAAAATAGGAGATCTGTCTTTTACACATCAGTGGGATAATTATGAATCGATTTTAAACTCGAAAATACATGTAACCACCAATAATCGTGAAAGTCTTTATGCTAAAGGATTTTATAAACCATCCGAGAATAAAATGCTTTACCATGCTGATCTTGACCATTTTTCTCTTGTTGTGCTTGAAACACTTATAAGGAAAAATTTTTCAAATTTTCACGGAGATGCTACCGGAAAAATTAAGATATATGGTAATCCGAAGAAAATATTGCTCGACGGAACATTGGAAGGTTCAAATGCAGGCTTGACTGTAGATTATATTCAGGTATCATATAATTTTAACGATTCAGTGCGTTTTCGCGGTGATACAATTCATTTCGATAATATTATTTTTAATGATATAAAAGATAACCAGGGCATATTTGACGGTACGATTGTTCATGATAATTTCAAAAATATGGATTATGATCTTTCGATAGCAACGAATAAAATAACTGCCATAAATACCACCCGTGCCAATAATGAACAATTTTACGGCAGTGTAGTGGCAAGCGGCGAGCTTTATATTACAGGACATGGCAGAAACGTAACCTTATCCGGTTCCGGAACTACTCTTCAGGGAACAAATGTAAATATCAACCTCGAAAACGAAAGTGAACTGGAACGTTACGATTTTATTCAATTTGTGTCGACGGAAGACACAATAAAACAGAAATTTCTGTTTCCCGAAAAAGATAAAAGCAATTTCAATTTAAATCTTACTATTCAGGTAACACCGGAAGCAAAAGCGCAGCTCATTTATAATTCTCAGATAGGAGATGTAATTAAAGCTCAGGGCGAAGGTTTGCTGGTTTTTGGAATGGACAATGAAAATAACATAACACTTTCAGGTAACTATACGGTCGAAGAAGGTGACTATCTTTTTACTCTTCAAAATGTTATCAATAAAAGATTTTCCATTCAGGAGGGAGGCACAATTGAATGGTCGGGTGATCCATATGATGCAATTATAAATATCAGCGCTGTTTATAAACTTAAAGCGTCTCTATACGATCTTCTGGTTAATACATATGATAATATTTATCAAAGCCAGAGGATTCCAGTGGAATGCAATATTCTTCTTTCAGAACAACTCTCTAATCCTGTTATTGATTTTGAAATCAATTTTCCATCTGTGGAGGACCGGCTGGTAGATGAGCTGCGTCAGTTTTTTAACACCTCTGAAGAAATGAACAAACAAATACTTTCACTGATAGTTCTTGGAAAATTTTACACACCTGAATATCTCCGCGGAACTTATGAGGCACAAAATCCAAACCTTATAGGAACTACAGCAAGTGAACTGTTTTCCAACCAATTAAGCAACTGGCTTTCACAAATTAGCAATAACGTGGATATCGGACTTAACTACAGGCCGGGTAATCAGATAACCAATGATGAGATTGAACTGGCGCTAAGTACACAATTGTTCAATGACCGTGTAACCATAAACGGTAATATCGGCAATAATAGTAATCCTACCACAGAAAATAACAGTCAATTGGTGGGCGACTTTGAAGTGAACGTAAAACTCATTCCTACAGGGAAGATCAAATTCAAGGCCTATAATCGCTCTAATAATAATCTTATTTATGAAACAGCCCCTTATACACAGGGAATTGGATTCTCAATTTCAGAAGATTATAATAATTTGAAAAATCTTTTTAATAAAATAACAGGTATTCTAAACCGGAAGGAGGAACTATGAAAGAAAAAATCAATTTGCACCGACGTGAATTTTTACGGGCTCTTTCACTCGGAACAGCGCATATAATATTTTCCCGCCAACTGTATGCCGAAACAGATAAATATAAAACGACAAATCCTGTTCAGAAGGTTCAACTAGGTAGCTCTGGCCTTGAACCGACACTGGTGGGTTTTGGAACCGGAATACATGCCGGCAACAGGACATCTTTTCTGACAAGGCAAGACAAAAATAAAAGCATTGCTCTGCTTCGTCATGGTTTCGAAAAAGGAATAAAATATTTCGATTGTGCCGACACATACGGAACGCACGGTCTGGTAGCAGAGGCACTAAAAAATGAAGACCGGGAACAATATCTCTTATCTTCAAAAATATGGGTAAGAAGTGGCGGCATTCCTGAACCGGAAAGACCCGATGCAGATAAAGTGGTTGATCGTTTCCGTAAGGAACTGAATACCGATTATCTAGATCTGGTACAAATACATTGTATGGTTGACAACGACTGGACCGATGCACAAAAAAAACAAATGGATATACTGGAAAACCTGAAAGCCAAAGGAATAATTAAGGCACACGGCGTTTCCGTACATTCACTCAACGCTATGAAAGCAGCATTGAAAAGTCCATGGGTCGATGTCATCCATGTAAGAATAAATCCTTACGGAATAGCTATGGATAAGCCAGATCCGCAAGAGGTGGTGGAAGTAATAAACCAACTGCATTTGTCAGGAAAAGGTGTTATTGGAATGAAACTGATAGGAAACGGCAAACTAAGAAATGATAGGGATAAAATTAAAAAAACCCTGAAATTCGTACTCGGGCTGGGATGCGTTAACATGATTATCATAGGATTTGAAGAAACAAATCAAATAGATAATTATCTAAGTATGGTTGAAAGATATCTCAACGGTACCCTTTAATTTATTAATAAATTAATAACATAAAGTGATGATATGGAAATTATAATTAATCCGGAACAAAACCTCTGGCCTAAAATCATACAGCGTCCGGTACAAGATATTTCGGGGCTTTCTAAAAATGTAGAGGATATCTTATATGAAATTAAACAAAATGGACAAAAAGCCCTTAAAAAATATACATTGCAATTCGATGGAATTTACATGGATAGCTTCGGAGTTAAACAGGAAGAGTTTACCTACGCTGAAAAACAAACAGATACAGATTTGAAAAAAGCTATTAAGATAGCGGCAAAAAATATAGAAAAATTCCATTCGGCCCAAAAAACAGAACCAATCAGGATTGAGACAAGTCCTGGTATTACCTGTTGGCAGAAAGCCGTACCCATAGAAAAAGTGGGTTTATATATACCTGGTGGTACAGCTCCTCTCTTTTCAACCGTGCTTATGCTGGCAATTCCGGCAAATGTTGCAGGCTGCAAGGAGATTGTGCTATGCACTCCGCCGGACAAGGAGGGCAAAATCCATCCGGCTATTTTATATGCTTCTATAGTTGCAAGAGTTAATAAAATATTTAAAATCGGAGGAATACAAGCCATCGGAGCTATGGCTTACGGAATAAATCCGGTGCCGAAAGTAAATAAAATATTTGGACCAGGGAACCAGTATGTCACTGCTGCCAAACAAATAGTAAGCATGAACGACGTTGCAATAGATATGCCCGCGGGTCCATCTGAGGTAATGATTGTAGCTGATAATACAGCAAAAGCAGAATTTATTGCTGCCGACCTTTTGTCACAAGCTGAACATGGAGGTGACAGTCAGGTTATACTAATAACTGACAGTAAAAAAATTGCAGAAAAGGTAGCACGGGAGATTAACTTGCAGATTGAGGACATACCACGCAAAAAAATCACTGAAGAATCACTTAAAAACAGCATGATAATAGTTATGGAAAATATTAAGGAAACCATAACATTAATAAATACATATGCTCCGGAACATCTTATACTTTCCACGACAAATTATCACAAGCTAGCCGATGAAGTAATCAATGCGGGATCGGTATTC
Organism: uncultured Prolixibacteraceae bacterium; assembly: GCA_964611525.1. Lineage (GTDB taxonomy): Bacteria > Bacteroidota > Bacteroidia > Bacteroidales > Prolixibacteraceae > JAAYJR01. The sequence continues at coordinate 18,064 of CAZTAL010000078.1, read as the reverse complement.
CTTGGGAACTATACTCCTGAAAGTGCAGGAGACTATGCCTCAGGAACCAATCATACCCTGCCTACCAATGGATGGGCGAGATCATACAGCGGAGTAAACCTCGACAGCTTTATGAAAAAAATTACTTTTCAGGAAATATCCGAAAAAGGATTGGAATCAATTGGTCCTACAATAGAAATTATGGCTGAAGCTGAGCATCTGACAGCGCATAAAAATGCTGTAAGTGTCAGAATAAAAGACATAAAAAAAAATAAAATGTCAACATGAATTATGAATATAAATAAATTATTAAGAAAAAACATACAGACACTCCAACCTTATTCGTCAGCCAGGGATGAATTCTCGGGAGAAGCAATGGTATTTTTGGATGCCAATGAAAATCCTTTTAACCAGCCTTACAATCGTTATCCCGATCCTTTGCAGAAAAAGTTGAAAGGAAAAGTGGCAGCACTGAAAAATGTAAATGCAAATCAGATTTTTCTGGGTAATGGTAGTGATGAAGCCATCGATTTACTAATGAGAGCATTTTGCGAACCCGGCAAAGATAATATTATAACTATCGACCCCACATACGGAATGTATAAAGTGGCAGCAGCTATTAATGATATAGGGACCAGAACAATACCTTTGGATAAAAATTTTGAATTAAATGTGAAACAGCTTATAAATTCGACTTCTGAAAAAACAAAGCTTGCTTTTCTGTGTTCTCCGAATAATCCGACGGGCAATGCTTTTAAAAGAAATGCCCTGCTCGAATTTATAAATGCCTTTCCCGGTCTTGTTATACTCGACGAAGCTTATATAGATTTTGCACCGGGAAAATCTTTGCTGCCCCGCATAAATGAATTTGGGAACCTTGTAATCCTGCAAACCTTTTCCAAAGCATGGGGAATGGCAGGGATCCGTTTGGGGATGGCTTTCGGAGATACTGAAATAATTTCTGTACTGAATAAAATAAAATATCCTTATAATATTAACATACTGACTCAAAAGAAGGCACTGGAATTGATTATGAATCGTGAACAGGTTAATAAATGGGTCAGGATCATAATAGAGGAACGTCAGAAAATGGCCATGCTCATTAAAGATTTACCATTTGTTAAAAAAGTCTTTCCTTCTGATGCAAATTTTCTACTCGTTAAAATGAATGACGCAAAAAAAATTTATGACTATCTTGCTAAACGCGGAATAATAGTCCGCGACCGCTCAAAAATTATTTTGTGTGAAGAAAGTCTGCGGATAACCATTGGTTCTGCCGGTGAAAATAACCAGTTAATTAAAGCATTAAATGATTTGTTATAATTCAACCTCTTAAAAATATCAATAAATGAATAAAATACTTTTTATAGACCGTGACGGTACCCTGATCAATGAACCTGAAGATGAACAAATTGACTCCATGGAAAAGCTTGAATTCATCCCCGGTGTTTTTCATAATCTGTACATGATACAAAAAAACCTCAGTTATAAACTGGTTATGGTAACTAATCAGGACGGACTTGGAACGGATTTTTTTCCTGAAGAAAATTTCTGGCCTGCTCATAACAAAATGCTTAAGGCTTTTTCAAATGAAGGAATTATTTTTGATGATGTATTAATAGACAAAAGTTTCCCCGAAGACAACGCTCCCACACGAAAACCACGTACAGGCATGCTTAAAAAATATATAAAAGGCAATTACAATATGGCTAACAGCTTTGTAATAGGCGACAGGCTGACGGATATAGAGCTGGCGAAAAATCTTGGTGCAAAAGGAATCTTACTTAATAAAGGTGATCTGTCAGAAGAACTCGAAAATAAAGGATTAGCAGATACATGCGTGCTAATATCAGATGACTGGGATGATATTTATCGTTGTGTTGCTGCTCCTGAAAGAACTGTGGAGATAAAACGGACAACCATGGAAACTGACGTGGTGGTCAGATTAAACTTGGATGGAGCGGGAGTTTGCGATATTTCAACGGGACTGAACTTTTTGGATCACATGCTGGTGCAAATTTGTCGTCACTCCGGCGTCGATCTTAACATTTCGGTGGAAGGCGATCTTAAAGTAGACGAGCATCATACCATTGAAGATACCGCGCTCGCATTGGGTGAAGCATTCAAAACAGCAATTGGCAATAAAAAGGGAATGAACAGATACGGATTCTGCCTGCCTATGGACGACTGCCTTGCAGAGGTGGCAGTCGATTTTGGCGGACGTCCGTACCTTGTATGGAAAACAGAGTTCAAACGTGAAAAGGTTGGAGACGTACCAACCGAAATGTTCCGGCACTTTTTTAAATCCTTTTCAGACACTGCACTCTGTAACTGTTATATTATTGCAGAAGGAGAAAATGAACATCATAAAATTGAAGCAATATTTAAAGCATTCGCAAAAGCAATAAAAATGGCTGTCAGACGTGATCCGGAAGATTTCCGTCTACCATCTACAAAAGGGATACTATGACCGTCATTATTATATAAACCCACTAATCAAGAAAAAACGATGAAGACAATAAAACCATTAAGGGAAAAAAAAGACACGGCTATATTACTTATTCATTGTCCTGATAAACAGGGAATTCTGGCCACTGTTACAGAATTTCTCAACAAAAATCAAGGTAATATCATATACCTTGATCAACATGTTGACAGAGAAGAGCACATATTTTATATGCGGGTAGAATGGGAGCTGGAAAATTTTTCCATTCCCCGCAATAAAATAGGGGAATACTTCAATATTTTGATAGCTATTCCATTGAATATGGCATGGCGTCTCTATTTTTCCTCCCATATACCCAACATGGCACTTTTTGTATCAAGAATGCCTCATTGCCTTTTTGATATTTTGGCACGTTATACTGCCGGCGAATGGGATGTGAAAATTCCCCTGATAATTAGTAATCATGAAAAACTCAAGCCTGTTGCAGACCGGTTTGATATTAATTTTTATCATTACCCGATCACAACCGACAATAAAAATCAACAAGAGCAAGAAGAATTAGAATTACTCAAAAAGTATAATATTGATTTTGTTGTATTAGCCCGTTACATGCAAATTCTTTCCGAAGATTTTATAAAACAATACCCAAACAAAATTATTAACATCCATCACTCATTTCTTCCAGCCTTTGCAGGAGCTAAGCCTTATCATGCAGCGCATGATCGCGGAGTAAAAATAATAGGAGCCACAAGTCATTATGTAACCACCGAACTCGATTCGGGTCCCATAATTGAGCAAGGTGTAACACGATGCAGTCATGTCGACACAGTGCAAAATCTTATACGGAAAGGACGCGACCTGGAAAAAATTATTCTATCCCAAGCAGTATTTAAACACTTACAAAGGAAAATACTCGTATATAAAAACAGAACCGTAGTATTCAACTAATAATATTGATGATCCGTCAATACAATGAGCAGAATTGTCATAATAAAATATAATGCAGGAAATATTAAATCAGTAAAAAATGCACTTTGCCGACTTGGTGTAAATGCAGAAATTACCGGAGATCATGAAAAGATCATTAATGCCGACAAAGTGATATTTCCCGGAGTCGGGGAAGCAAGCACTACCATGAAATATCTCCGTAGTAATCATTTGGATAAACTGATAATTAACCTGAAACAACCCGTACTGGGAATATGTCTCGGACTGCAACTTATGTGCTCCTACTCAGAAGAAGGCAATACCAAATGCCTCGGCATTTTCAATGAAAAAGTTAAACGTTTCATTCCTGATACAGGTAAAGAATTTATTACCAAAGTGCCACATATGGGATGGAATTCTGTTTATAATCTGAAAGGTCCTTTGTTTTCCAGAGAGATGGAAAACAAATATGTTTATTTCGTCCATTCATACTATGCCGGAACAGGCATTCATACAGCAGCAAAATGTAACTATATTATTCCTTTTAGCGCTGCTCTCCACAAAGATAATTTTTATGCTACACAATTTCATCCTGAGAAAAGCGGATCGGTGGGATCAGCTATACTTGACAACTTTTTAAAATTTTAATCGTATAAATTACCATGGATAAACTAACACTGATAAAAGCAGGAGGCAGGGTAGTAGAAGACCCTGCTTCACTGGATTCTTTAATGGATCAATTTACACGTGTTTCCGGTTATAAAATTTTGGTGCATGGCGGCGGACTGGCAGCAACAATTCTTGCGGATAAACTTGGCATCGAAACTCAATTGGTGGACGGCCGGCGCATCACTGGCAAAGAGATGCTTGAAGTGACTGCAATGGTTTATGGTGGACTCATAAACAAAAAAATAGTAGCAGGATTACAGGCTCGCGGCTGTAATGCACTGGGACTCACAGGAGCCGACATAAATCTGATAAGCGCACGGAAACGTCCGGTGGAGGACATTGATTATGGTTATGTGGGAAATATTGAAGATGTTAACACCCGTGAGCTCAGAATTCTTTTAAATGAGAATGTAGTACCTGTTATTGCTTCACTTACTCATGATGGAAAGGGTAATCTGTTAAATACCAACGCTGACACTATTGCTTCCGAACTGGCTGCAGAACTTTCAGAATATTTTGAGGTATTCTTATTCTACTGTTTTGAAAAGAAAGGAGTATTGAAAAATCCGGAAGATGAAAATAGTATTATTCATGAAATAGATATTGACACATTTCATAAATACCGTGAAAAAGGTATTATCAATACAGGAATGATACCCAAGCTGGAAAATGGCTTTCGTGCTAAAAGAAACGGCGTAAAGGAAGTACTGATTACAAATACGGGCGACATGACTGAGGGACGGGGAACAAGGCTTATATAGATTTACTATTAGTGTCTATCCGCAAATTTAAAAGTCTGATTAGGGAAGTTCGCTGAAAACCCTGCAAATATGAGTTTATTATTCGTAAATGACCATTTTGAGGGCAAGCCCTCGTGAATAAATCATGAGAGCAAGCATAACGCAGTAAGCAGACTGTTATAGACAGACTTTAATTAAGGAGACTGTTCTGAAAAGTGTATCCATGCTTCCATGAAAATAAAAAAAATTAAAATTTACCATCTGAACAATTAGAACATATTTTTCATTTTCTCAAACAATGATTTTTCATCAGATGAAGGACCTACCTGGAAGGAAGGAGAATTTTGTAATCTCTCAAGAAGCCGCCTCTCCTCGGCATTAAGCTTTTTAGGGATCCAGACATGTACTCTTACCAGAAGGTCTCCCTTCCCATAACCGTTTACATCAGGTAACCCTTTTCCCCGTAAACGTAAAATCTTTTCAGGCTGTGTTCCCTGTTCAATTTTAACTTTCACCTTACTTTCAACGGTAGGTATTTCGGCTGTTGTACCAAGGGTTATCTCAGGAAATGATAAAAACAAATTATAAATCAAATTATTACCGTCACGCACCAATTCAGGATGTTCCTCTTCGGCTATTACCACAAGCAAATCGCCGTTAATACCTCCACGTCGTGCCGCATTTCCCTTTCCAGAAATATTCATTTGCATACCTTCACCAACTCCGGCAGGAATTTTAATTTTTATTACTTCCTCATCACGAATAACGCCCTCACCGGCACATTTAGGACACTTTTCAGTTATAACCCTACCCTCTCCATGACAGGTAGGACAAGTAGAAGTAGTCTGCATCTGGCCAAGTAGTGTGTTTGTCACCCTGGTAACATGTCCTGAACCGCGGCAGGTGGAACAGGTCGAATACGAAGTTCCATGTTTCGCTCCGGTACCATTACACTTATCACACTTAATATATTTTTTGACTCTTATTTTCTTTTCGACACCGTTAGCAATTTCCTGCAGATTCAATTTAACTTTTACTCTCAGATCAGATCCCCTTGTAACCCTGCGGCTACTAGTACCACGTGTACCGCCAAAGCCTCCAAATCCGCCAAAATGACCACCAAATATGTCACCAAAAGCGGAAAATATATCTTCAATATCCGAAAAACCGCTAAATCCACCTGTTCCACCGGCTGCACTACCTACTCCTGCATGACCAAACTGATCGTAACGCTGCCTTTTATTCGGATCACGAAGTACTTCATAAGCTTCAGCCGCCTCTTTGAATTTTTCCTCTGCCTCTTTGTCACCAGGATTTTTATCAGGATGATGTTGCAAAGCCTTTTTACGGTATGCTTTTTTTATTTCCTCTGCCGTAGCATCTTTACTTACTCCCAATACTTCATAATAATCTCTTTTTGCCATTTTCCTCTATAAATTTTTATTCTCCCACTACAACCTTGGCAAAGCGAATAACTTTGTCGTTAAGGGTATATCCTTTTTGAATAACTTCCACTACTTTTCCCTTGAATTTTTCATCATCAACCGGAATTTTAGTTATTGCTTCATGATGGTCAACATCAAAATCTTTATGCAATGCTTCAATCTCTTTTACATTATTTTGTTTTAAAAAATCCTTAAACTTGCTGTAAATCAATAAAATACCCTGTTTGCCACTATCATCGTCAGAGATTTCTTCCATAGAGTCTATTGCCCTTTCAAAATCATCTATTACCGGCAATATTCCCATAATAACTGACTCACCTCCTGATTTGATCAATTCTGCCTTTTCCCTTATTGTACGGCGACGAAAATTATCAAACTCTGCCTGTAACCTTAAATGCTTATCAGACAACTCTAAAAATTTACTTTCCAGTTCCTTTATTTTTTCTTCTTTGATATCTATTTTAGATTTCGCCTTTTCTTTTCCATGTTTTTCTTTCTGTTCGGCATCATTAACTTCTTTATTATCAACTTTTTTAGTACTTTTTTGATTTTTTTGAGATTCATTTTTCTCTTCAATAACTTCTTTATCGGCTCCTTCCGGAATATTTTTCTTTTTATCTTCTGTCATATCAACGCTTATTAATTTTGAGTAAAGCTGTAGCAAATAATTTGCCATGATAATATTAAAGACAAATTGACACCCCAAATAAATTTTTATTGCCAATTTGTGTAGTCACAAAAAAATTAATAATTCAAACTACTTAAGAAAATATTTTCATATATTACTTTTAAAGACTAACCAACAACTTGGTTACTTTATGATCCACATTCTCAAGTTTATTGACAATCAGATTATTATCTAAAAATTTTCAGTTAAAAACTTTTTCCTCATAAAATGTTTATTATGTGTTATATGCGGGTAATCTTCGCTCCTATGCGGTTTAGCCTGTTCTCAATATTTTCGTATCCACGGTCTATTTGTTCTATATTATCGATAATACTGACTCCCGTGGCTGACATAGCAGCAATTAGCAATGCTATCCCCGCCCTAATATCGGGTGAAGTCATCTTTGTAGCCCGAAGATTATATTTCCGGTTCAAACCTATTACCGTTGCCCTGTGCGGATCACATAGGATAATTTGAGCTCCCATATCAATGAGCTTATCCACAAAAAAGAGACGGCTCTCGAACATCTTTTGATGAATCAATACGCTACCTTTTGCCTGTGTGGCTACCACAAGGACAACACTTAGAAGGTCAGGTGTCAGGCCAGGCCAAGGAGCATCCGAAATAGTCATTATGGAACCATCGATATAAGTTTCAATCTCATAATGTTGTGTATTTCTCACCACCAGATCTTCACCATCCTCGTCCACATTAATTCCCAATCGCCGGAATGAAGAAGGTATAATTCCCAGATATTCAGATTTTACATTTTTAATAGTAATATCCGAAGCTGTCATAGCTGCCAGTCCGATAAAACTGCCTACCTCTATCATATCAGGAAGTATGTTATGCTCACACCCCCGCAGTGAGCTGGTACCTGTCACAGTAAGAAGGTTAGAACCTATACCTGATATTTTGGCACCCATACTGACGAGCATTTTACAAAGCTGTTGAATATATGGCTCACAGGCTGCATTGTAGATAGTTGTTACACCTCCGGCCAAAACGGAAGCCATCAGAATATTTGCTGTGCCCGTAACCGAAGCTTCTTCAAGCAACATATATGAACCCTTCAATTCAGGTGCCAAAACGGAATAGTATTTATTTTGTGCGTCAAAACGGAAAGATGCTCCCAGCTTTTCCAGTCCGGCAAAATGAGTATCAATTCTGCGCCTGCCTATTTTATCACCTCCAGGATTGGGTATATAACTTTTCCCAAAACGAGCAAGCAAAGGACCTGTTATCATTAGAGACCCCCTGAGACTTGCAGCTTGCTGAGCAAATACTGGCGTTTTAAGATAATCTATATCTATTATGGAAGCATTTAATTTAAAACTCCCTTTGGTAAGTCGCTCAATCCGTACTCCCAATCCTTTCAGAATTTCAGTCAGCATAAGTACATCCCTTATCTCCGGAATATTATTAATAATAACATCTGAAGGGGTTAATAGAGTTGCGCATAAAACCTCAAGCGCCTCATTTTTAGCCCCCTGGGGTTCAAGAGTGCCACTCAGCCGATGTCCGCCTTCAACACGAAACGAAGTCATTTAGGAATAAACTATATTATTTCTTCTTTTTTTTCTTTTTGCCTGACAGATATTTTATATCCATCAGTTTAAGATCAGACGGAACTTTTATTTTATGTTCCGATATCTCTTCAATATCCCTGAAAATTTTCTCATCATCCACTGAATCTTTGTTCCATACCAGGTATAATTTTTTCATCTGGTTAGCAATCTGTTGTATCAGTATTCTTTGCTTCTCCTGCTCCATATCCGGCACAGCTTCGATCATTTTTAATATAGTCATCCCGTAATGGCGGTATTTCAAATCATGCTGATTATATGGTACCTTTACAGGTTTACCTTTTAAAATGGCAGGTGAAGGCAACTCATAAGGATAATCGATATCAAGTTTAAAATCAGTCATAATGGCAAGATGATCCCAAAGTTTATGCTTGAATTCAGGAACATCCCTAAGATAGGGATATAAATTACCCATTACATCAATGACTGTCCGGGCAGCACGATTACGTTTTTCCCTGTCCTCTATGGTAAGCAGATGATTTACCATGTTCTGTATATTTCTACCATATTCCGGCATCGGAAGTTTCTCTCTTTTTGTATTATAATCCATAATAAATGTATTTGCAACTAATAAATATGTATAGTAAGTCCGCTAACTGCGTGATGCTTTGTCCTCCTGATTTATTTAGGAGAGCCTTGCCCTCAAATGGTTTTTTCCCGGCAGCATTCATTAAGGCATTAAGAGAACTAACCTTTTTATACTATCAACTTAATTTTTCCGAACAGGGCTCCAGTCTTTATTTACTAACAATAATAAATAGCCGGACAAACAATAACACAGCAATTTAATAATTTTATGCAAAACTAATCATTTCTTTGCAAAAGGCAATTACTACTGTGAGTTTTATAAACCCCTTAACCTTTGATTTTTAGTTTAGCAAATTTAAGCAATAACCTTTTCTGTCCTGTCTTATTGAAAAGCACTATTGCTTTTTTATCCGGATACGTGCCTTCTACCTTAACTACTTTACCTGTACCAAACCGCTGGTGTTCCACCAGCATACCCTCCGCAACCTCATCAGGATCGTCACCCTTGAATCCATCATCATTTATGCTCTCTGATTTTTGTCTATCAACTTTATTTGAATTGATATATCTTCTAAAATGCTTCTTTTCAGAGAGTAAAAACTCCCCTCCGTCAGTAAGGGAAGAACGGGAACGGACTGATCTGTCTGATTGAAAATCATTTTCATCATGCATCCCGTCTAAAAATTTGTTATCCATTTCCAGAAGGAAACGGCTTGGAGAACAAAAATCAAGTTTTCCCCAGCGGTAACGCTGATTAGCATAAGAAAACCATGCATTTTCCATAGCTCGTGTTAAAGCTACATAAAACAATCTTCTCTCCTCTTCCATAGCTTCCTGTGAACGTCTTTCTTCTGCTTGTGCCGAAGGGAATAACCTTTCCTCAAGTCCTGCCACAAAAACATTCTTAAATTCCAGCCCTTTAGCCATATGAACTGTCATTAACCTCACTTTATCGCGGTCTTCCTCTTTTTCTGTATCCTGGTCAGTCAGCAATGCCACCTCTTCCATAAAATTTTCAAGTTTTGCAAATCTGTTCTCTTCCATGGCATTCAAACTGAATTCTCTTATCCCGTTCAGCAATTCCTGAATATTATCGTGGCGACTGATACCTTCTGTTGATTTATCATTTTTCAGATCCTTGATAATACCGGTTTTTTCAGCTATGAACATCGCCGACTCATAGGCATCGGTTCCGGAAACATTTTCTTTAAATTCATTAATGAGAGCTGCAAATTTTAATAATTTGTTGATTGTACCTTTATTCAGACCGGCAGGATTTTTTTCCGGTAGTTCTTTTATGACAGACCAGATAGTTGTTCCAGCATTTACAGCACTGGTTTCCAGACGTGATAATGTTGTCTGTCCGATTCCCCTTCCGGGATAATTAATAATTCTTTTCAGAGCTTCATTATCCCATACATTTATTACAAAACGAAAGTAGGCAAGCATATCCTTGACCTCTTTTCTCTGATAAAAACTTAATCCGCCATATATTTTGTAAGGAATATTTCTTTTGCGTAATGCCTCCTCAAATATCCTCGACTGGGCATTTGTGCGATATAAAATAGCATAATCACTATTTTTATAATGATCCCGCAACTGTGTTTCAACTATTTCCTGAGCTACCAGGAAACCTTCTTCGTTATCAGTCAGTGCAGAAATGACCTTTATTGATTTTCCTGTATCTTTTTCAGAAAAAACAGTCTTGGGTATCTGCATCTTATTTTTAGCAATAATGCTGTTAGCAGCATTGACTATAGTCTTGGTAGAGCGATAATTTTGCTCAAGCTTGAAAACGTGATGATCGGGATAGTCAGACTGGAAACTAAAAATATTCTGTATCCGGGCTCCACGGAATGAATAGATACTCTGGGCATCATCTCCGACAACACATATATTATTATGATGTGCTGCAAGTCTTTTGACGATCAAATACTGTGCATAGTTAGTATCCTGATATTCATCCACTAATATATAATTAAACCTCTGCTGATATCCTGCAAGGATGTCAGGATGATCGCGAAAAAGAATATTAGTTTTTAATAGAAGATCATCAAAATCCATCACACCTGAAAGAAAACAACGTTTTACATATTCCTTGTATATTTCTGAGATAACAGGCATTCGCATATTTCTGTCAGCTTGCCTTATTTCAGAATTTGCTGCATAAGCCGAAGGAAGTATAAGATTGTTCTTTGCCATGGAAATTCTGGATGCTACAATGCCAGGCTTGTATATTTTATCATCAAGCTCAAAATTTTTTATAATGGTTTTTATAAGGCTTTTACTGTCAGCAGCATCAAAAATGGTATAATTATGAGGATAGCCGATAGTTTCATGCTCTGCTCTGAGAATACGGGCAAAAATTGAATGAAAAGTCCCCATCCACAGATACTTTGCAACATTTTCTCCAACCACGGACGAGATTCTTTCCTTCATTTCACGTGCGGCCTTATTTGTAAAGGTAAGTGCCAAAATATTGGATGGCCTTATTCCCCGGGTAAGTAAATGAGCAATCCGGTATGTAAGAACCCGCGTTTTGCCCGAACCTGCTCCGGCAATTATCAAAGCAGCTCCGTCGGTTTTGACCACTGCATTATATTGTGCCTTATTTAATTCTTTAAGATAATCCAACACTACTAATAATCTGTTACTTAAAAATTTAAAATTTAAATATATTATTGTTCTGCATTATAATCCCACTTTAGATATTCAGGTGCTAAAAATTAAATACAAAAATAGAAGTTGTTTATCAGAATAATAATATTTCTGATTTTTTTATCAACAAATCTCTGTTCTGAAAAAATTTAATCTCTTTATCCAGTTCAATCCGCCATGAAAAAGATCATGGGTATTTAAATAAGATTATTAACTACAAAAAAAATTTAATAAAGTTAATACAATTACCCATAATTTTTACAACTATTTAAAAATGAGGCTTCTTACCTTTTTAAAATAGACACATTAATTAAAAACAGGAATTTTATGGGGATACAAACAATTAAATAAAAATTATACGTTAATATTGTAGCTTAAAATTCATTGGAGTATTATGGGTAAAAAAATCAAATTATACATTACTTTTTTCATTTTGTTTTTCCTTAATATTTCCGTTTCAAGGGCACAAATAACATCCCCTGATGCCTCGGGAAGTGCAGAAACCAATTATCCGGTATTTCAGGCAACCGACAGTATTTTTATTTTCTGTTCTCAAAATGGCATGACAGAATCAGGAAATTTACAGGTACAAACACTCATGGAGGGTACAAAAACTTTTTTATGGGAAAAGTATAATCCGGAAACATCAATCTTTGAATTTTATTTTTCAGAAAGCACTGGAAATCAACAATCTGTTATTACAGGACTCGAAGACGGATGTTACCGCGTAACTGTAACCCAGGGAGAGACAAGTGAAATATACCGTGCATGGATATTGACTGATCAAATTTCCGGGAGTGCAAAAGTAAGCGACTCCAACTGTGAATCCTTTATTCTGGAAGGATCGTTTACGACTGAACCAATGATTTATTATGATCTTTCTGATAATACCCAACTGGAACTGATTAGGGATATTAAAGTACAGTGGAAGGAAGGGCAAGTAGTGATTGCCAGTGTGCTTAGTCCTCAAATTTTTAATCCGCCCTTCACCGATACCGAATATACTCTAAATATATATGACCAGTTTGGATGTGAAACAAACTCAACTGTATTATATCAGTCAGTTGTCACAAAAGCTGAATTCTCGGTCGACCCCCAGCAAGGGGAAGCACCTCTGACTGTTAATTTTACTAACCAGTCACAAAATGGTGATCAGTATGAATGGTTTTTCTTCCGTGATCTGGATGAAATAAAAAAAGAATCAGAGAACACACTTCAACCAGTTGACAGTATAATGCTAGTCGCTTATGATCAGAATCCTGTTTATACCTATGAAAATTCAGGAATCTATATGGTAAAGCTTGTTTCCAAACATATTTCAGATACATTGACATGTGTTGATACTACCTATTTGGAAGATTATATATTCGTTGACACTTCTTTTGTGGCCGTACCTAATGTATTTACACCCAACAATGATGGAACAAACGATATGTTTGTAGTAAAATTCTGGTCTATGAAAAGTATTAAAATCCAGATTTATAATCGTTGGGGTAAACGTATCCATTTTTGGGAGAGCGATGATATCAGGGGCTTTGAAAATACTTATACGCAAACAGTATGGGACGGCCGGCTAGGCGGACGATATGCAAGTCCGGGCGTTTATTATTATGTAGTAGAAGGAATGGGACGGGACGACCAAAAAAGAAAAGCACACGGTTTTTTTCATCTTTTCAGGGATAAAAAAGACTAAATTAGTCCCTGCGACTTGCCGGTAAGATTGCAAAGTTTATAAAGAACACGTGCACCAACATTGGCATCCCATTCATCGTTTCCTGTTTCACATAAATCAAAACCTATTATTTTCCTTCCGCTTTCCACTACTTTCTTCAGTAAAAAAACCATTTCATAAAAATCTAATCCACCAGGTACCGGAGTGCCTGTATGGGGACATAATTTTGGATCAAGACCGTCAATATCTATGCTTATATAAACATTTTCAGGAAGTTTCCCTACTATTTCATCACTTTGATCCTTCCGGCTAACACCTTTGAAATAATTTTCCTTTAGTTGTTGATCAAAAAAAACTATAACACGGTCATGTTCTTTTTTAACCTTTTCAAGTTCTTCTTCACAATAGTCGCGAATTGCTACCTGGACTAACCGGTTAATTCCTTTTTCCTTAAGTATATTGTAAAACACCGAAGCATGTGAAAAATAAAAGCCCTCATAACATTTCCGAAGATCAAGGTGTGCATCAATGTGAAGGATACCAAAACTGCTATATCTCTCAAGCAAAGCTTTTATCAGGCCAAAATTTACACTATGGTCACCTCCTACAATACCAACAAATTTACTTTTCTCAAGTATTTTCTTTGACTGACAGTAAACGTAAGAATTAAGTTTATCACACTGAGCATTTATCTCATCTATGATATATTTTTTTAAAAAATCTTTTTTGACATCTCCCCCTTTTTCAAGAAAAAGAATATAGGATGAAGCCTTGCCCCGTAATTCTTCTCTGATTTTCAATACAGACCCATCATAGTTGTTCCAAAAAATGCCAAGCTTCCACGCATCATGCACATCATAATCCTCCAGATCAATCTGTATAGACGCATCCAAAATGGCTTGCGGAGCATAGGCAGTTCCCTCTCTATATGAAACAGTAACATCCCATGGAACTGGCAAAAGAATAATATTTGCTGTTTCAGCAGTAAATGGCAGTCCGATGAAATTACCATTTCTTAATCCTGGGCCGTCAGGATTAAAACTATGCCTATTTGATATAATATTCATAAAAATTTTATAATATCAATAAATTAGCTTGCTCCAGATAGTCTTTAGACCAATACAAAAAAATATCATTTTCAAAAATTGAAACTACACCAAAGTTATACTAAAATTCAATAATACCTAAATATCTAAAGTGGGATCGTTACGAAGTTCTAGAGTGTGCGTTAATATTGGTAAGCGCAATAAAAAATTTTGCAAGCGTAGCCGTCGCTACGGTGAAAAATTTTGCAATGAGCATTTCCAATAGTGGCGTGCAATATAGAACTGTATTAAATTTTCATTTTAGATTTTTAGGTAATAAGTTCTATGATATTTTTTTAATTAAAAAGAATATGCTTTTTTAGTTTTAAATAACGTATATTTTTATCTTTACTTTTCGTAAATGCCCCTTTTAAGGGCAAGCCCTCCTGAATAAATCATAAGGGCAAGCATAACGCAGTCAAAGAACTTTATAGACAGACTAAAAATATTAATATTATGAGCAGATTACTAATCATTGGAGCCGGCGGAGTGGGACGGGTTGTTGCTGCAAAATGTGCAGGTAATCCCGAAGTTTTTTCAGATATAATGCTGGCCAGCCGAACTCTCTCAAAATGCGATACCATTGCTAAAGAAGTTGGGAGAGGACGTATTAAAACCGCACAGCTTAACGCCGATAATGTATTAGAAGTGGTAGAGCTTATAAACCGGTTCAAGCCCGATTTAGTTATAAATGTTGCCTTGCCCTACCAAGATCTCCCCATAATGGATGCATGTCTTGACACAGGTGTAAACTACCTTGACACAGCCAATTATGAACCAAAAGATGAGGCAAAATTTGAATATAAATGGCAGTGGGCTTATAACGACCGGTTCAGGGAAAAAGGAATAATTGCTATTTTGGGTTGCGGATTCGATCCTGGTGTAACTAATATCTTTACAGCATACGCTGCCAAACATCACTTCGACGAACTGCATTACCTGGATATCGTCGATTGTAATGCAGGAGAACACGGAAAATCATTTGCCACCAATTTTAATCCGGAAATTAACATACGCGAAATCACACAAAAAGGCAAATACTGGGAAAATGGACATTGGATAGAAACTGAACCACATGAAATTAAAAAAGTACTTAACTATCCTGATATAGGGCCTCGCGATTCATACCTAATATTTCATGAAGAATTGGAGTCATTGGTCAAAAATTTTCCCGAATTGAAAAGGGCACGTTTCTGGATGACTTTCGGACAGGAATACCTGACCCACCTCCGTGTTATTCAAAACATAGGTATGGCTCGTATAGATCCGGTAAAATACAAAGGGATTGATATAATTCCCCTTGAATTTTTAAAATGCCTTCTACCCAATCCGGGTGATCTTGGTAAAAACTATGTCGGCCAGACATCTATTGGATGTCGTATAAGGGGAATAAAAGACAAAAAAAATAAAAATTACTATATCTGGAACAATTGCAGCCATCAGAAGGCTTATGAAGAGACAGGCACGCAGGCAGTTTCTTACACTACAGGTGTACCTGCCATGCTGGGAGCCATGCTTATCATGAAAGGAGAATGGTCAGGTAAAGGAGTATTTAATGTCGAACAGCTTGATCCTGACCCCTTTATGGAAAAAATCGGGGATTACGGACTTTCATGGAATGAAAAAGTAAATACCGATCTGGGATTGTAATACTTAAATATCCAAAAGAGGACAATATTTCACTACAAGGGAAAAATTGTCCACCAATGATTAATTTACTTCTGATTTGAAATATTTAGAAATACCTTCGCCCGCATTCGTCATTGATGAAAAACTCCTGCGCAAAAACCTGCAATTAATCAGTCATGTTCAAAATGAAGCAGGTATTGAAATATTACTGGCATTTAAAGGATTTGCCATGTGGAGCACTTTCCCCATAGTCAGGAGATACCTGAAAGGAGCTGCTGCCAGCTCTCTTTATGAAGCCCGTCTTTGCATGGAAGAAATGAAAACACTTGCACATGTTTATTCTCCTGCTTATATGGAAGATGAGTTCACCGGTTTAATGAACTACAGCAGTCATATTGTTTTTAATTCTTTTAATCAGTATAATAAATTTTATCCTTTAACTCTTAAAGCTGATCAACATATATCCTGCGGAATAAGGGTCAATCCGGAATTCTCGGATGTCAGTACAGAACTGTATAATCCTGCTGTTGCCGGTTCAAGACTTGGCGTGGGCAGTAAAGAATTTCCCAAAGACCTTCCTGATGGAATTGAGGGAATTCATTTTCATGTTCTTTGCGAATCTGATTCATACAGCCTGGAAATGGTATTGCAAAATTTGGAAAATAAATTCGGACGCTTTTTGCACGGATTAAAATGGGTAAATATGGGAGGCGGCCATCTTATCACCAGTAAAGGATATTCCTCCCGGCATTTAATTAATCTTTTAAAAAAGTTTAAGTCGAAATACAATGTTCATGTTATCCTCGAGCCTGGAAGCGCTATTGCATGGAATACAGGAGTTCTTGTTTCCACCGTTTTGGATATAGCGGAACATAGCGGCATTAAAACAGCTATATTGGATATATCATTTGCCGCTCATATGCCCGATACTTTGGAAATGCCTTACCGTCCAGCCATAATAGGGGCTACAGATCCGCACAGGGGCAGTAAATATCTTTACCGGTTGGGCGGTATTAGCTGTCTTGCCGGTGACATTATGGAAGAATATGATTTCGGACGAAAGCTTAAAACCGGCGATAAAATAATCTTTAAAGACATGGCTCATTATACCATGGTCAAAACAACAATGTTCAATGGCGTTAAACATCCTTCCCTCGCCATCCTGACAGAAAAAGGTTGTCTTAAGATAATAAGGGAATTCAATTATGAGGATTATAAAAACAGATTGTCATAGAAAATAAACAAATCCAAAAGATATCAACATTTGTTAATAACCTAAGTTGAAATATAGTTAATACAAAAGGTCAAAAAAATTTGACAAGTATTAGATAAGTGTACTACTTTTGATACTACCAGGTGAGCGATAAAAGACTGCTCCTGAAATGTGGAAACGGCAGACGTTTCTTAGTTGAAACATTAACTGTTTCTTTCCAACCTTCGGGAAGGCACAAATAAGGAGCCGAAGTTTGAACCAGGTAGTCTGGAAACCAATGGTTCATTCAATCATCCGGGAGAATACCAGACGTTCTTTGTTGATTGAGTCTTCAGGTATTTTGATCCTTTCGTAAGACAGGAAAAGTGATTACGGGTTTCGGCCTTTGATTGCTTAAATACACAACACGAAACGGCTAACACCGTTAAATGCTGATTGCCTTTCGCGGCAACCTCAAGGAATCCACGGAAGCACTGAAAGACACTTCGTCCGGGAAGGTATTCCGGAAAACCGAACGGACTACCCGGCGGTTTATGCTGTAAAAGGCTAAATACGAGGGTACAGGGCTAAATTCATTTGAAAGAATGAATAAGGCCGGTCAAAATAACAGTAACTTGGCTCCTGAAGAAACTTTAGTTTGTTCAGGTGATGGGAACTATTTGTAAAAGAGTAGTTCCCATTTGTTTTTTTATATACTTACGGAATTGCAGTGCAGGGAAAATAAGTAAAAATAAAGCCGGCATATAAATAAAAATAAAAATAAGAAGGATGGGCTCAACAACCCATCCTTTTCTCATTAAACTAACTAACCTAACTAAAC